>JAYZAR010000421.1:0-11345 GCA_036339635.1 Planctomycetota bacterium
AACGGGTTGAATTGCGTCGCCTGTCACACGTTTCAACAAAAGCCGGCGCAAACAATGCCGGCTGTGGATCTAACGGAAATGGCGGAAAGACTCAAACGAGATTGGTTCGAAATCTATATGCGTGATCCACAGTCCCTCAGCGCTGGGACCGTCATGCCTTCGTTTTGGCCAGGTGGTAAGTCGATTCGCCCGGAAATTCTTCATGGCAATACGGATGAGCAAATAGCGACGCTTTGGATGTATTTGCAGGATGGTCGCCAAGCGAGACAGCCTCGTGGTTTGGTCATCGAGCCGATGGAGTTGTTGGCCAGCAAAGAAGCCGTGATGCTTCGTCGCAATTATCAGGGGATTGGCAAACGTGGCATCGGTGTTGGTTATCCGGGACAATTGAATCTGGCGTTTGATGCCGAACAACTTCGTTTGGCAATGTTGTGGGAGGGGAAATTTGCAGATCCCGGCGCTGCCTGGCGGGGGCAAGGCGCAGGAACCGTGCGGCCACTCAGTCGTGAGGTGATTCAATTTCCCAGCGGTCCCGATCTGGATGAAGCTGCCAATCCCTGGGTTGTCGATGAGGGGCGGCCACCGCGACATCAATTCAAGGGCTACCGGCTCGATGATTTGCAACGCCCTACGTTTCGATATGAATTTGATCAAATCAAGGTGAGTGATTACGCGATTGATTTGGTCGATGAATCGAAAGAGTCAACCGTTTTAAAACGACAAGTGCAATTCGAAACCGAGAAAAGCCGAGATGGATTGGAGTTCCGCGTTGCCGGCGGGCAAGCCATTGAAAGAATTAACGAGTCACTCTTTCGTCTGCACAGTGGGTTGCGGATTCGAATTGATGACCGTCATCAAGCAGAAATCAGAGGTGATGGTGATACCTCACGGCTATTCATTCCACTTCAGCTGCGAGCTGGAGTGAGCACTTTAGAGATCGACTACATTTGGTGAGCAATATGCAATTTTGGATCATTCGCGTTTGCGGCTTCACCTTGGTGACGTTGATGGTTGCAACGCCGGTTACCGCGCAACCACTCGGGGAATACTGGAACACGGCAGAAGAAGAAGAAAAGTATTACAAAATCGTTGAGGTTCCACTTCCCGAAGGATCCGCGATCGAAGCAGGCAGTTTTGAGGTAATGCCGAATCGGCGTTTGGCGATCGGTACCCGCCGAGGCGATATTTTTCTTGTCGATGGTGCGTTCGATGAAAATCCGAAAACAACCTTTCATCGTTATGCCAGTGGCTTGGATGAGATTTTCGGTATGACTTATCGAGAAGGTGCGTTCTACGTCACCCAGCAATGTGAAGTGACCAAGATTGCTGATCGTGATTTGGATGGACGCGCAGATGACTTCGAAACGCTGAGTGATGTCTGGGGGTTTGGTAATTACCATGAGTTTGCCTTTGGCTCAAAGCTTGATCCGGAAGGAAATATTTGGGTCGCGCTATGTTTGTCGAAGTCATACCACTCCGATGAGCCGTTCCGAGGATGGTGTTTGAAAGTCACGCCCGACGGAGAAGCGATTCCGGTTTGCAGTGGAATTCGCAGTCCTTGCGGAATTGGACCAAATGAGCACGGGGTGATGTTCTACGCGGAGAGCCAGGGTCCCTGGAACGGATCTTGCAGTCTGAAAGTCCTTGAGCCAGGTGGATTCATGGGGCATCCGGTGAGTTGGAATTGGTACGACCTCGTCGAATCGATGGACCGTCCCAAGATAGAGCCGAATACTCGTTCGCGTTTATTGACCGAGCGAGCGAGAGTAAAGGAACTGGTGCCTTATGCAGTGGTGTTTCCCTACATTCGCATGGGGCGTTCCATCTCCGGGTTTGTCGTTGATCGTAGCGGAGGAAAGTTCGGTCCCTTTGAAAATCAGATCTTTATCGGTGATTTCAGCTTGAGCGTCGTGATGCGAGCAACGACTGAAAAAGTGAATGGTGTTTGGCAAGGCGCCTGCTATCCGTTCCGCGAAGGATTAGCGACTGGATTGCTTGGCTGCCAATTTACACCGGACGGAGACTTAATCGTCGGCGGAACCAACCGTGGCTGGCCGGTACGAGGTCCACGTGAATTTGCGATTCAGCGACTCGATTGGACGGGAGTCGTACCGTTCGAAATCGAACGGATCAATGCGACCCCAGATGGTTTTCGGATCACGTTCACCAAACCCGTCGATGCCAAGACGGCGTCTGCACCAGCCTCCTATCAACTTTCGACCTTCACCCATATTTATCAGCAGGGATACGGAAGCCCCGAGGTCGACCAAACCAATCCCCGTGTCACCGCGGCGAGCCTATCTGAAGATCGAACGCAAGTTGAGATCACCGTTGACGGTTTGGTGCAGGGGCATGTCCACTGCTTTGATTTGGCTGCCATTCGTTCTAGTGTAGATGGCAAGCTTGTCCATCGGCACGCCTATTACACACTGAACGAAATCCCCAGATCGTGAGATAGAACGTGTTGATGACAGCGAGCAAAACCTTGTTATGCAACGAATGATCGACGATTCTGTGTTGAATCCGCGTTGCAACTGGCGATCAACCTGGTTGCGATCTCTCGGATAAATTCCATGAGAAGCTCTTAGGGAACCGATCTGACATCCGCTTGGTGCCGCCTGATGAATGCGGCAACGATCTCGACGACGAACTCAATGTCAGCCGGATTATTAGCCAAGAGGTGGTCCGCGTCTGGAAGCGTGAGGAGGCTAACCGGCGTTTCGGTGTAAGGGGATTCTTGGATCAATCTCATGATCCGAAGTGCGTGGTCATAGCTGAGTGTCTGGTCGATGGGGGAGTGCAGCAGTAGCGTTGCCGCGCGAATATTCGGAATTGATGCGGTAAGTTCATGCCGACGAAAATCGTCTAACATTTGCCGCTTAATCTCCCACGGCATTCCACCGATGGTGACCGTTCCCGAACCGGAAGTTTCGATGGATGGATCCATTTTCGCTAATAAGGATGCGAGGTGATGCGTGTCACTGGGAGCTGCCAGCGTGATCAACGCTGGCACCTGCATTTGCCCCTGCGGCGAACCGGCATAAGCCATCGATACAGCACCCCCGAAGCTATGCCCGAGGAGGGAAATCGCCCCGTCAAAATGAGTGCGTGCGTATTCAACCGCAGCCGTTAGGTCTGCCAGATTCGTGCTGAAATTGGTCTGAGAGAAATCGCCTTGGCTATTGCCTAAGCCGGTCATGTCATACCGCAATACCGCGATTCCGCAATCGGCAAGGCCTCGCGAAATTCGGGCGATCGCTTTCAGATCCTTGCTACAGGTGAAACAATGACTGAAAACAACGGCAGGCGCAGCAGGCTGCTCGTCTGGGCGATCAATGATTCCAGTCAACTCGTAACCGGCTCCGCCCGTGAATTGCACACGATATGAGGATCGAACCACGTTCGCTAACTTTGACCACCTGAGGCACCGAGACGACCGGCCTTAAAGGCTTCGGCCATCGCCATCGGCACTTCCGCTTCCGCTAAGACTAGGTGAGATCGGTTTTCGGCAACCTTGGCTTTCATTTGTTGCTCATCCGCAATGGCTTCCGCCCGCCGGCGTTCAGCCTGTGCCCGAGCAACCCTGGTATCTGCCTCGGCCTGATCACTTTGCAAACGAGCTCCGATGTTTTCTCCAACGTCGATGTCAGCAATATCGATTGAAACGATCTCGAATGCCGTTTGAGCGTCCAACCCGCGCGAGAGAACAACTCGGGTGATCATGTCGGGATTTTCCAGTACATCAAAGTGACTATCGGCCGATCCAATCGAGCTAATGATCGCTTCACCCACACGCGCAATCACGGTGTCCTCCGTTGCCCCACCAATTAGCTGGCCTAAGTTGGTTCTTACTGTCACTCGGCCCCGAACTCGTAATTCAATCCCGTTCTTCGTAATTGCACTGAGCGTTGTCTTGCCGCTCCGAGCAGGATCAGGGCAGTCGATCACTTTCGGGTAAACACTCGTCTGAACGGCATCCAAAACATCACGGCCGGCGAGATCGATCGCCGCAGCTTGGTCAAAATCGAGTGGAATCTCAGCACGATGAGCAGCGATGATCGCATGGATCACATTCAAGACATTCCCGCCTGCCAAGTAATGAGCTTCCAGCCGTCGCGTGCTGATGCCCGTTTGGCGATCGATGTTCAGCCCTGCCTGGGCTGACATCACTTTCGTTTGCACCACTACGTTTGGATTAATCTTTGTAAAGTGCATTCGGATCAAGCTGATCATACTTACGTCGGCAACCGACATGTACGCTTGAAACCAAAGTTTAAAATAACGCAAAAAGAAGAACAGAAATGCAACCACCAAGAAGCCCAGAAAAACAACCAACGCCATAAGAATGTATCGCGTGGGTGACTGAGCTAGCATTGTCCCGCTGGATAACCAAGTGTCGGGGCCGAGCATGATCGAGTTCCTTCGTGTTCAACAGCAAGCAATCTGGACGTAATCCTTGAGCCTATAAGATAAAGGTACTGCCGTGCGTCGCAAGTATTGGATGTGAATCGCGAGTCAATGCGACGCTCCTTCAAAGATCAGCTGAGCAGCCATCGGGGGGGCGGCGGCAAGCATCCAAAATGACTTAAAACTCTATATTTCCGGATTAGCGGCAATTCTGGGCTCCTTTTCACTCGATCTTGGTCAATTCTGAAAAGTCGTCGAACCGAGCGATGGCAATAAAGAGAGCCGGCGATTTCAGGTAGTCATCTAAATGACTGAACGATTGGAGGCCGCGACTGCACTGTCCAACGAACCAAGTTTTTGCCGTGAGCGTTCGAGTTCCAGCTTTGCAACCATAAATTGACGTATAGTTCAGAGCGGACAGAAACGATTTGCAGCTCTAATAGTTCAGTCTCCATCGGACTCGTCTCCCTAAAAAACAAAGGTATACTACTCAGTGGGTGGTCGGCGGTCGCCTATTCAGCATGTCATCTGGCTTGCATTGGGAATGCGGGGTTAAAGGCTACTCGCGAACCTGGATCCCAGTCACTCCTTAGGCAAAGGTGCTGATGCAGGTCCAAAACAGAGGGATGAAACCGTGAAACAAAGAAATGATTGGAGCCCTGGCGATTGGGCCGTTTATCGAAAGAGTAAACGCAGTGTTTCGCCCGGGCCGCGTGCCTACAACATCATGGCGGCATCAAAAGGTGATTCTTACACCTACGTTGTTGAAAAATTCTGGATCGTTGAGAGCGTTACGCCGGACAAAGAAGTCTGTCTTCGAACGGCTCGAGGAAAGAGGAATCGAATCTCGTTAGATGATCCCAATTTGCGTCGACCAAGTTGGTATCAACGAATTTTATGGCGGGCTCGCTTCCGGGAGGTGGAAGAGTCTGTAGACCACACTGAGTTCGCGGCCTGAGTGCGCATCCGTCTGCCGCCGAAGTATCCGCAGTCAAGCAGCTTCCATCAGGAGAAGCTGAATGGGAGAAACCTAGGTGACATCGAATCCGGCGCAACTCAGATCCGTGCAGGCGTTCTGATTTGCTGATTCACCGTGTCATGAATGTAACCAGCACTCTTTCGTGACCTTCCAACTCAAATGTTGGTATCGGTTTTTGGGGGAAGAGAATCATGGGGCGATGAGTATTCAAGAATTGGGGACGGACCAGACGTAGCGGTTGTGTCAAATCACCCGTCGTGATGTTTGTTGAATCACTCGATTCTTTGCTGCTACGGTTTTTGATAATCACTTCCAGACCAACTCGCCAGTACAGAACGCTGCCAATCGGTGAGCTGCTGCTTCATCAGGTCAACACGACTCGCTTCACGGTCAATTAGATCGTTTTGCTCCATCGGGTCATCGCCCAGATGATAGAGCTCGAATGTGATCTCTTGACCTGATTGAATGCGATGTAACTTCCAGGGCCAATCGTTCCAAGCCGCATGACCGCGAAACGCGTCCTGTCCAAAACGGGGGACTTCCTCGACATGTTTCAAAAGACGCTCGGGATAAGGGTTGGGGGTCCCTGCGTCTTGGGCTTCCTTGAGAGACTTGATAATTCGGTCACTCCATGTAGCCTGTCCCTGCGTATGGCCGTGCCAAAAACCCATCGCTGGACGTCGCTGCCGCGTCCCGGTGATGACCGGCTGAAGGTCGATCCCATCAAGATCTGGCTGATGCTTAACCTTAGCACCAGCGATCTTGATCAAGGTTGGATAGAGGTCTGAGGTAAAGGCTGGTGTATCGACAGTCTTTGAGCCATATCGTGAAGGCCATTGAAGAATCGCTGGCACCCGCAGTCCACCTTCATAGATGCTCCCTTTTCGATTCCGCCCGCCCGAGGAACTCTTGACCAGTCCGCCGTTATCGCTGCAGTAGAACAGAAGTGTATCTTTTTCAATCTCTAACTCGACCAAACGGTGCCGAAGTCTTCCGATCTGTTCATCCAACAATGTGATTTCACGAAAATAGCCGGCATTCTTCTTGTCATCTTGGGAATACAACTGATTAGGGAGTTGTCGTTGCTGGGGTAATTCCTGGTGTGGATCATGCGGTGAAGGAAACCAAGTGACGCAGAAGATAGGTTTTTCGCCACTCACATGTTTTTCCATAAAGTCGAGTGTTGCATCCATGGTGATGACCGTGCCGGGGCCGGGCACCCGCTCATACGTTCCATTACGACTTAGATAAGGGTCGTTGTCGAAAAAATTTAAACCAGAGAGCCATTCGTCAAAGCCAGCGCCGCCCGGACTGGTTGGACTGTTCGGTTGAACAGAGCCGATGTGCCACTTACCAAAATGCCCGGTGACGTAGCCTGCGTCGCGTAGTGCTTCAGCGATCGTTGTCTCATCTGGGCGTAAATAGTGACCGTGGTTTGGAACATTCACGCGAAATGGGTGACGCCCAGTCAACACGCTGGCGCGCGTTGGTGAACAAACCGGAGCACTGGCGTAGAAATGATTGAATACCACACCGGAGGCCGCCATTTCATCCAAATGCGGAGTTTGAACAAATGGGTGTCCCGTAAAACCTGTGTCACCGTAACCATGGTCATCAGCCATGACAAGAATAATGTGGGGTGGACCAGCGGTCGTCGGGCTGACAAGGAGGAGTGCCCAAAACAAAGCAGCAGCAACCAATTCTCGGCGATTCATGTGTTATCAATCAGTTAGAGTCAGTCGTAGTCTTTGCCCGACAAACTTTGTAACACGGAACTCTGCCAAGCGTGCAACTGTTTCAGCATTTTTTGTGTCCGCTTTGCTTCGGATTCAGCGAGATTGTATTCTTCTGCCGGGTCGGTTTCTAAATTGAACAATTCAACGCTGGTACTTGGCCCCTCACCGCTGACAGCCTTGGCGCCAACCACAAGTTTGTACTGATTGTCTAGCAGGACACGTGGTCCACCATAGTCCTCTGCTGCAATGGCCGGTTGGTGGAAATTTTGGAAGCTGCGGGTTAGTTTTCCACCCATGTATTTGACGAGCGGAGTGGTGCCTTCTTGCAAGTGACTGGCGATGTACGGTTTAGCGGAAGGTTTCCGTTGAGTCACACGTTTTGAGGGGTAATTCCAAAAACAGATCGGCTTTGGCCGCGAGACCATTTGACCGGAAATCAACGTTGCAAGGCTGATACCGTCGAGTGGACGCTCTGGTGCAGGTACGTCGACTAAATCACAAAGCGTCGGTAACATATCACTGGTCACGGCGTTGATTGAACTTTGACGTGGCATCGTGATCCGGCTTGGCCACTCGATGACACCGGGCACGCGAACACCTCCTTCGTACATCAACCCCTTCTCTCCCTTCAGCGGGGTCGCGACACGACCGCTACTTTTTGGATTGCCGTTGTCACCGCAATACCAAATCAAGGTATTCTCCCGCACGCCTAGTGCGACAAGTTCTTTTCGTAGCGTCCCAATCGCACGGTCCATCGCCGTTATTTCCGCGTAGCGTTCACGGAGTACCTCACGGAGTGGACGATTCGTGGGGCGGCCAGTTTCCATCGAAGTTAGCCTGACACTTCGATTCTCAAGATCTTTCGGTAGCTCATCGTAGAGTTTTAAATCCGCTGGTAATCCGCTGTAGGGTTCATGAGGTGAACCAAACCAAACGACGGCAAGGAACGGTTTTTCAGCCTCAATTGAACGTCGAATAAAATCGATTGTCTGATCGATCGTGACCTGTGAACCTTCCCCATTGAATTGTTCTGGTGGTCCGCCGTTGCGGGAAAACTGGGGATTCATTTCATAGAAATTGTCATGCGATACATATTCACTAAATCCCATGGCGCGCGGATTGGTCGGCGAACTTTTTTTTACTGGACCCACATGCCATTTGCCAAAGTGCCCGCTCAGGTAGCCAGCTTGTCCAAGGCTATGTGCGATCGTGATTTCCTCTGGACGAATGGACCAGCCAGGGTGAAATGTACCTGATCGGTTCGGATGCCGACCGGTTAGCACGCTTACCCGAGTTGGTGAGCATGTCGGGTGCCCTGCATAAAACCGATCCAATCGGAGTCCCATCGCAGCCATTTCGTCAAGAATGGGTGTCTTTACAAATGGATGGCCGTTGTATCCCGTTTCACTCCAGCCATGATCATCCCCCATCAACAAGATGATATTTGGCGTTTCAATCGAGAATGCTTTGCTCGGAAACATCACGACCAAACAGAAAAACAAACACTGCAGACAAATCGTTCGTTTAAGTGTCAATTTCATGCTCTGATCTTTCGATAATGAGCGAATTCTGGAAACGTGATTCATTTAACAAGCCACGATAACCATCATTCAGGTGTTAATCGCCGCTGAGCCTATGATCATACAGAAAAATTGACTGCAACATTCAATTGTTCATCTCGGCCGTGATTTCTTGAACAGCAGGTCTATCCACGCATCACAGATTCACTTCAGATTCAAACTGTCGAATGAACTCTCGCATAAAAATTTCACGTTCGCGCGCCATTCGTTTGCCGGCCTCTGTGTTCATCAATCCTCGAAGCCTAAACAGTTTCTCGTAGAAGTGTCTCAACCCAGATTTTGCTTGCGGATCTCCAGGAACATAAAAGGGTTGTCCCATCGTTTCTCCGAACTCAATCGTCCGAATGATTCCAATTGCTCCCAAAGCGTCTAAGCGATCAGCATCCTGAACAACTTTCCCCTCGAGTGAAAGTGATTCCGCGGAGTGCCTTTTGCGAAATGAGAGATTTTCAACCACATGAATGACATGTTCGATGATCTCCGACGCTACCGAAAAATTGCCGAGTAATTGTCGGGAAATCTCGCCACTTCGTTCAAGACCGTCATGGAACTTGGCATCACCCACGTCATGTAGCAACGCTGAGAGTTCGATCACGAATGGGTCTCCCCCCACTTCTGTTTGAATCTTACGCGCGGAGGCAACGACGCGTTCAATGTGATCAAACCCATGCCCCGCACCATAATTCGCAAGACGCTTTTTGACTTCCAACCTGACTCGCGCGAGAATTTCTGAGTTGCACATCTTTGATTTCCAATGGGGAATGATAAGTCGCGATAACGACGATCAATGAAGAGTCACGATTCAATCGCTGCCGACAAGTTGATAATTCACTGAGCTATCTGCGCATCGGTTAAAGAGAACTCTACAGACATGGAAAACGAGAATTGAAATTCGATTTGTAAAACAAAAGGATCGGCATGCAACGCCTGCTTTCGCCATGCTTGTTTCATTCAGAAAAATGGCTGCAATAGATCACCATTTACTTGAAGAGTCAGACTCGGCGAACTCCGTTGTAAAATCCGAAACCGCAGAATGCCTGTAATTGTGCGTTTTCATGCAAACGTTGCAGCACGGATTGTAGTCGGATTGTGCTTTGAAGACATGCGTTCGAAACTCACCGGGATGCTCGAGAGTAAGTTTTGTAAAGCGGGAGAATTGGTTCGGGTTTCTTGAACAACGAGCCTCCTGCCGGATACCAAATGGTGAGGTTTAACGAGGTGCCCTCAACAATTATCGAGAAGATGGTGAACCAAGTTGAGCTTTTGGAATCGCTCCGGAAAGTTCTACGTCACGAACAGGTCAAATTCTCAACACTTCCTCCGAGGAAATGTTCGCGAGATGAGTTGTGAAAGCATAATGATTGAGGTCACCGATCTTCGCGGTCCGAAGCACCCCCACTCACCCAGCCAAAACACTATTGCGCAGACTCGGCCTTCGGACGCCGGCACTTAGAAGTTGAACGGGTGGAAGTGTTTTCACCACCCGTGCGTCAACAGCCTGGTCACGGCACTAGCGATGAAGTCGAGTCGGCCGCCTACCAAGTCGCCAAAAATCACCATCCGTTCGGTTCGCCGATCGATCAAGCGATTTTTTGAAGGAGTCAATTCACCAGCCATCGAGGAGATCAGGCCAAACTGCCTCGGAATCAAAAGGCCCAATGTTTCGCGGCGTTGACAAGAGGCAAGCGGTAAGTTCGCCGAGCAACGACGCAGCAAGGATATCGGATTGTTCACATGGTGAACTCTGCTGCTCGATGACACCCGCCTTATCAAAGAACAGGCCGCAGTGGTGGCCTTTGGGGCAACGGCGAAGCCAACAAAGAGATCTTCGATTCTGTCATGAGAAGCAAAGAAAGCCTTGAGGTGTCACGCAACTTGATGCGACGAATGGTTTCGTTTGCTCGATTCGGGGATACATCGTGCTCGAGAGCAGTGATGCGTTACGTCGTGCGGTTAGAGAGTTCTTCAGTGACGCGGTCGTCTAGCGTTGCTTGGTTCACAAAGAACGAAACATCAAAGGCAAATTATCCAAACCCACCAGTAGCCGACGGATGAGGTTGTTGATGCGTCTTTGCAACGAGCAAGGCTTGGTGGTTTCGGAAGAAGTGCTCGATGAGTTGATATCGTTCTTGGAGCCTATCAAATTGGCATTCTTCGAGTCTTGCCTTTCACTATCTAGAAATAGTGGGAGCTTGCCCAAAGAGAATGTCGTCCATTTTTCAGCTCTGCGAATTTTTCAATGAAAAGTGCAGGTCAGCCATGATTGCTCGATCGGATTGCTCATCCTTGCATGACGATGGAGATCTCATCCGCCGGCTCTGCAACTTCATTTGCGAATGACTCGCTCGCACCTCGCTGCATCATCCGAGCAGGGAATGATTTTTTTATCGTCGATCACAACTCAGATATCGACTTGAGATCACTGGGGTAGCGGTGGTGAGAATGTACTAGTAAAGACGGGTTGCGATGCGCCGGACAATGATTTCGCCGCTGTGACGGTAGATAAGCCAATCATGCTCACGGTGAAGGTGTTAGACGTAGTGCCCAACGTTCTTGAAATGGTAAAGTTCATGTCCTGAATCTGGGCCAATCCACTTGCTTCGCCTCCGGCACCAAGACTATTTGGCGACAGTGAAACGTCGG
>JAYZAR010000422.1:0-6074 GCA_036339635.1 Planctomycetota bacterium
CTTGTATATCTCGGCTGGGTTGCGCGCTCCTAGGAAGCTCGGCAACCACTGGCTGCTTTGGGTCAGACAGCATCCAACCAATCGTCGCGATCACCAGCAATGCGACGGCAAATCCAGCGATCAAGGCAATCAGCTTTGATCGCTGTTTACGGCGGTTTATGGCCCTCGATGTTTTTCGCGGAGCGACTGGGACAGTCGGGATGTCGAACAGCGCCGACTGCATCAAATCGTCGACTGCGTTGGGAGGCGAGGGTATGACTGCTGGCTGTCGCTGTTGAGCATTCAGCGAAGCGTCATACTTTACCTTGGCAGATGGATCCAAGAGGGTCGCTCGAGCGTTCGCTAGCTCGTTAAGAATGGATTGCGAGAGCTCAGCATGCTGACCGAGCGCATAAGACCGAATGTGGGTGATCTGTCGCTGCGCGGCAGACTCAATAACATCCGGATCAGACTCAAAGAGCGAAACCCCGAGCAGCCGATAGTAATTCGCTGGTTGCTCAGCGCGCGGAATCGAAAGCCATTGATGGTAGGGATCAAAAATGGAGTCACTCATCACACCCGTCTCCCAGAAGCACAGTCCCTAAACTTCTGCTGAATGGTTTTACCCTTTATAAAGGTTGCCCACCCATCGGGTGGATGGTAAGTGCTCGTGACCACTTTTATCAGGTCCTCGCAGCCTTGCATCGCAAGGGTTTCACCAATGAGATAAATCGCAATCGACTATGGGGGTGAATTGGGAACAGGCCAGGTTTGGTCCAGAGATTATTGATTGCAAATCGAAAAGTGCCTGTTCCTAAATCTGCTGTCCCTGAATCTCTTGAATCTGCCTGTTTCTTTGCAGGGATAGGCGGCTGGCCGTACGCGATAGAACTCGCTGAATGGCCCACGGATCTGCCAGCATGGACTGGGCATGCCCGTGTTGACTATTTAGTGTGACAGGAAAAAACAGGGCGACAACTGATGAATGACACATCTGGCCGCAATGGCTCCGGCTCATTGAAGTGTGTCGACCTACAATCGTGTTTGGCGAGCAGGTTGCAAGCCCGGCTGGAAGCGAGTGGTACGCCGGAGTGTCCGATCAAGTCGAAGACTTGGGCTACCAACTCGGGTCGGCTGATCTTTGACCTTTCTCGCCGTGTGCTGGCGGGCGGTGAAAAAGGGTTGGATAATTATCTACCATTTCTTCGCGGTGGTTGCGGAAAACATCCGTTGGACCTTTTTGCAGGAGCTGGAGTCGACATGACCTGCCGCGGGCCGGTTGCCAATACCTTGAAAAGATTTGGCGATTTGACCGAAGAGCTTGACCAGAGATTGTGAGGCACGCGACGTTCTGTAATGCAAACAACTTTGAGAGCAAGCGATCTGACGGCCGCAACTAAGTACTTGGCCGATATCGACGCTGACCTGAGTGATGTCCTGACACGACTCGGACCGCCCCCCTTGTGGAAGCGTCCTGCAACCTTCGCTACGCTCGTCCATATTTTGCTCGAGCAGCAAGTGTCGCTCGTTTCCGCGATGGCAACTTTCAAGCGTCTGAATGCTGCCTGCCAAGGACGTGTGACGGCGCTTCGTGTCAGGGACTTGGGGCAGAATTCTTTGCGTGATTTGGGGTTCACACGCCAGAAAGCGCGGTATGCAACTGCTTTGGCTGCCGATGTCGCTACCGGGCGTTTCCGAGTGGGCAGTCTGCGACACCTTCCTGATGACGAGGCAATGTCTCAAATCACTAGATGTCTTGGTTTTGGTGCCTGGTCGGCAAATGTGTTTCTACTGCTCGCTCTCTCGCGTCCCGATGTGCTCCCCCTGGGCGATTTAGCCCTGATCAAAGGTATGCATGAACTTGATGGAGGACATTACGAAGAGGTCGATGCTTTGTTAGCGCGAGCAGAAATGTGGCGGCCTTACCGTGGTGTGGCAACCCGAATGATATGGCAGCTCTATTTGACAAATCGAAATCGGCTCGACGAGATGCTGGGTTAGGTGATCGTTGACTTGTTGCCGGGAACGGCGATTCGAGCTGGTACCCCGGGCAATCGGGGACAGGCAATAAATTGGGGACAGGCACAAAGTGATTTGACTGCAAATCGGCTGAAGGAGTTGATGCCTGTCCCCTTTGTCTCCGTCCCATTTGTCCGTTAAGGCCGATTTGTCGACCGGCTTAAACGATCTGTGCGAGACGAGTACCACTCGGTCTACAAGATGGGAATCCGGAACACTGATCGGGTCAAAGAACAGATCGGCAAGCTGACCGTTGGTACCGTCGCGGAAATCATGTTCACGATTGACACCGGTAAAAAGCCGAACGAACTCGCCAAAGCGTTTAAGACATGGCAGCTGGATGGAATCCAAGGTTGGACGATGATGTTGGAACTACCAATCGACGCTCTCGCCGAATCGTCGTCGTGCGGTGAGGAGTCGCAAGGCGGATCGCCCGTTGAATCCACGTCCACCGAACCCACGCAACGTTTTTGATAAACTAGCGTTTTCCCGTTTCGGTCAACCGATTCAGAGTGGCTTCATGGAATTCATTGCAAGACGAGCTCGTGTCTCAAAACGCGTCCCAAGACGCTCGGCAATCACGTTGCATCCAAAACCCAGCGGGTTACGGATCATCGGGTCCGTTTTCTTGTGCTTATTGAGCTTGCTGGCGAAGGACGCTGCGCGTGCCGATGAAACGGCCGCAATCAAAAAGCTCCAGTCCGCAATTGAGTATGAAATTGAATCGAAGGAACTACCTGCGTTTTCAATCGCAATCGTCGATGATCAGCGGGTTGCATGGTCCGATGGATTTGGCTTCCAAGACGCGGTGAAAGAAGTCCCAGCGACCGCGTCAACAGTTTACCGCGCAGGCTCTATTTCAAAGCTATTCACCGATATCGCCATATTGCAATTGGTCGAAGAAGGACGCCTGGATCTCGATGAGCCGGTTCAGCGTTACCTTCCGAACTTTCAACCGAACAATCCGTACGGTGTCGAGATCACGCTGCGACAATTGATGTCGCACCTCTCAGGGCTCGTTCGCGAGTCTCCCGTCGGCAGCTACTTTGATCCGACCGAGCCTTCATTGGCCGCGACGGTAGCAAGCCTGAATAGGACATCGATCGTTTACCCGCCCGAATCACGAACCAAGTACTCCAATGCAGCAATCGCCGTCGTCGGCGCTGTGTTGGAAAGTCAACTCGATGTTTCTCACCCTCAACGCGTGCGTGAGAGCATATTGAATCCGCTGGGAATGAAGGACAGCGGCTTCGTGGTGACCGATGACATCCAGCCCAAGCTTGCCACGGGATGGATGCGAACTTACGACGGGCGGCGATTTGAAGCTCCAACGTTTCTGCTCGGAACAGGTCCGGCTGGAAACCTGTACGCAAGCGTTACCGACCTGGCAAAGTTTGTGTCTTGCCTATTTAACGGGGGGCGAACCGACCGCGGACCGATCTTCCAACCAGGATCGCTCGAGGAGATGACAACGCCTCAAAAGAATGCAGACGGTGATCCCCTGAGTTTTGGTCTTGGATTTCACATCCAACAGCTCGACGGTTACACCAAGATTGGACATGGCGGTGCGGTCTATGGTTTTTCCACGCAGTTGGAAGCTCTTCCCGAACGCAAGCTTGGTGTCGTCGCCTGCTCTTCGCTGGATGGAACCAATGGCGTCGTTGGACGACTGACCGACTATGCACTTCGTTTAATGATGGCGGTCCAGGATGGCAAGAAACTGCCGGAGTATGCAACAACGGTGGCGATCCCACCGGAACGTGCGAACAAGCTGCTCGGGCGCTATCGCAAAACGAACAGCGATCAGGTAATCGAAATTCAAACGTTGTATGGCGACGTCACCCTGCGGCGCGGAACGTTTCGTTCTCGTTTGGGGGCGGCCTCAGATAGCGGTCAAATCGTTACTGACGATAGCGTTGGATTTGGTGTTCCGATCGAATTGAAAGATCGAGACCAATTGATCGTTGGTGGGATCGAATATCGGCGTATGGAGGACACGGCTCCGCAAGATATCCCGGAGCGTTGGCGTAAACTCATCGGGGAATACGGCTGGGATCACAATGTGCTATACATTTTGGAAAATGGCGGCCAAATGTACGCGCTCATTGAGTGGCTGTATTACTACCCACTGACCGAAGTCGACGACAACACCTTCGAATTTCCCGACTACGGGATGTATCACGGTGAGGGATTGAAATTCACGCGTGATGCGAACGGCCTCGCCACGGAAGTCACCGCGGCGGAAGTGCAATTCTTAAGACGAGACGTCGGGACACGCGACGGAGAGACGTTTCGCATCACGCCCGTCAAGCCAATTGACCAGCTGCGAAGGACCGCATTGGAAGCCAAGCCTCCGAAAGAGGACGGCGACTTTCGACCCGCCGAGTTGGTCGAACTTGTTGAGCAGGACCCGACAATCAAACGCGATATTCGATACGCAACAACAAATAACTTCACGGGCGCGGTGTTCTACCAACATCCACTCGCTTTCATGCAACGTCCCGCTGCGTTGGCGGTCGCCCGTGCGAATGCTTCCCTCCGTGAACGCGGGTTGGGATTGCTGATCCACGACGCCTACCGTCCCTGGCATGTCACAAAGATGTTTTGGGATGCGACGCCGTCGGAATACAAAGACTTTGTTGCCAATCCGGCCAATGGGTCGCGGCACAATCGAGGCTGCGCCGTCGACCTGACGCTTTACGATTTGGAGTCGGGTCACCCAATCAAGATGGTTGCAGGCTACGACGAGTTTTCCCCTCGCTCTTTCCCGCTCTATCCCGGTGGAACATCCCGTCAACGCTACTATCGAGACCTGCTTCGACGCGTGATGGAAGCATCCGGCTTTCAAGTCTACGAATACGAATGGTGGCACTTCGACTACCAAGACTGGCGAAAGTATCGAATCGGCAACATAACGTTTGATCAACTCGTCAAGTAGCCTTTGCTACTATCCTCGCCTTATAAAAACCTTGCGATCCTTTTCAGCGACATTTTCGGAGTGAGTTGGTGGTCGATCATGACGAACTTCAATCGCTTGAACCACAATTCGACCGACCAAATGATGTTTGAAACCGACGATCGCGTAGCGGCGATCGAATCGAGAGGTTCAGGGACAGGAACTTTTCGATTTGTAATCAATCATTTTTGGAGCAAACCTAGCCTGTCCACAATTCCTTCGCCCAATTCCTTCGCTTCGCGTTGGTCGGTCTGAAAACATGCTTGTTGCTTCTTCCGGAGATCGGGGCCGTTCCGATGGCAAGCGGACCGATGCGATCGAGGTTGCATCGGAGGGAGCAGCACTCAAACAATCGAACGGTGAAGATCACCCAGCTGGATGATTCATCGATCGTGACTCGACGAACAACATCTCTGCATCCAAGATTTAGGGCTGGGTCAAACCTCCGCCGATCATTGCAGCCAACTCTGTTACAATTATGTTTCGGTCACCGTTTCTTCCTGTGCCCTGTCGTCCTTGCTTCGCCAAGCATTTCTGCTGAGCACTGCTTGCCGAACTTTCCTCGCTTTCCAAGCTCTTTGCAATAGCCACTTCGATTGAAGTTAACCATGCTGAAGAAAACCAGAGTCACCGCCGCGGTGCTGTGCCTGTGCCTGCTCGCGAGTCACGCGTTTTCCCAAAACCCGTACAACGACAAGCTGCCGGACCCCGATGGTAAGCCAGCAATCATGACCAAGGCGGTCAAGGTCTTTATCATCATGGGGCAGTCCAACACACTCGAATACGGTGCAGTCGAAAAGAAAGAGCCAGTCCTCAAAATCAAGGACGGGATGAGTCAGCAGGAGCAAGACAAAGCCAAGGAGAAACACGAAAAGCGGATTGCAAAATACGAGCAGGATCGAAACAAGACGCTTGTTAGTGCGATCATAAACGACGGCCTATACCCATTCATGATCGATGACAGCGGTGAATGGACCACACGTAAGGACGTTCGTGTGACGCACGTGATGCAATCCAAGGGTAGCATGAAGATGCAGCGCAACGACTGGCTAACAGTCAAGGGTAAGGCGATCGGCATCGATCAGGGCATTGGCCACCAACTGGGGAACCATTTCGACGC
>JAYZAR010000423.1:0-5622 GCA_036339635.1 Planctomycetota bacterium
TGTCGGAGCCGGTGCTCATTTTCCACCAATGACATCCGCAAATAGCCCTCACCAGCGGCGCCGAAGCCGCTCCCAGGACTGACTGCAACGTTGCCTTGTTCCAGTAACTTCATGGCAAAGTCCATCGTGCTCATCGAGCTGCGGTAGGGCTCGGGAACGGGAGCCCACACGAACATTCCCGCTTTGGGTGGCTGCACTTCCCAGCCAAGACGCCGCAATCCATTGACGAGCACATCTCGACGACTCTGGTAAATTGCCGATTGGTTCTCAACCGCTGCTTCGGTTTCTCGAAGTGCGACGATGGCGGCAATCTGAATGGCCTGGAACATTCCGTAATCGTAATACCCTTTAATCGTGCCCAGCCCGCGAATCATCTCTGCGTTGCCTGCGCAGAAACCAACCCGCCAGCCAGCCATGTTGTAGCCCTTGCTCATCGTTGTGAATTCGACCCCGACGTCAGACGCTCCGGGCGCGGCAAGGAAACTTGGCGGAAAGTAATCATCAAACGCGACATCTGCGTAGGCGAAATCGTGGATCACCAAGAATCCATACTTTTTCGCCAGCCGAACGACTTCGACGTAAAAGTCCGGCCCAACGACAGCTGAAGACGGATTATGAGGGTAGTTAATAATCAATATTTTTGGCCGCGGCGACAGATGCTCGCAGGTATAGGCAACGTTTCGCAAAAACCGATCAGGATCAGCCACGTCAAGCGAAACAACATTGCCAGACGCCAGAATCACGCCGTACATATGGACGGGGAAGTAAGGCGAAGGAATCATCGCTGTGTCGCCTGGCCCCATCATCGCCAAGCACATGTGCGAGAAACCTTCTTTGCTGCCTAGGCAAGCAATGATTTCATTCTCGGGATCTAAGCGTACCCCATACTTTCGGTAGTACTTGCTGGCAACTTCGCGGCGCAAATTAACGATACCATTGGATTTGCTATACCCGTGATTGCCAGCATCGGTCGCCGCTTCGATCAGTTTCTGGATGACCTCCTGTTCGGGTGGATCTGATGGATTCCCCATTCCCAAGTCAATCACATCGTCGCCGGCCCGTCGCTTTTGGTAAAGCGAATTGTTGATCCGCCCAAACATATACGGTGGTAGCCGATCTACACGGGCCGCAAAATTAACTTCGAATGGTTCGGGTATCGGGTCCGTCGTTGGCGTATCGATCGCAGGTGCGTCGATATTGGGCATGTCAATGTCAAGCGATTCGCTCATGTCATGTCGCCGTGTTTGGAATGAGACTCGATTCATTTTAGCCGCATTGTCCTCGCCAGTCCGTCGTAAGCCCAGGGGTGAGTCTTCGGAACAGGCGGGCCGTTTCATGGCAGATTCTTGCCGCCAGGACGATGAACGAATTCTTACGTCCGCTCGCGGGATGGCCAACCAACGACTCAATCCAAAGATTTTTCATCAGGATTCGGAGGTGAGCCGGCAACGAAGCCCGTACCACACGAACATGTGTGAGTTGCCCAGGCCAATCACCGCAAAGGTCACCCATGACACAACCTCAGCAAAGGCGTTGGTGGCTCCTGTTGGAGTCCCGATGCCCTCCCGCCTATGGTTTTGGCTTAGGGGGCGGTCGCCACCTTTGGAATTTCCAAGAAGTTGTCAATATCGGCGGCTTTCTTGAGTTCATCGAATTTATCGACCATTGCCTGATCAGTTTTTGTTTCAGACAGATCACGGATCAATTCCTCTCGCACTGCCGCAGGATCTTTCACAATGGGTTCGGTAAATCCTTGGCAGTGCAGGACGATATACTTCCCACCGGTGGATATGATTCCGCTGAGCTGCCCTGGCTTCAGTGAGAACGCTTCCCGCTCGATCGCTGGTTGTCCCGAGTGCTTACGAATTGGTGGTACTTTTCCTTGATTACTCGAGGAGACAGGCTCGACGCTGTACTGCTCAGCAAGTTGCCCGAAAAATTGCTCGGTGGGGTTGTCTCGCGCCATCTCCCAGATCTTCTGAGCAGATCTCTGATCCGACAGCACGATCGCCAGCACTTCAACACGTGGGCCGTATGCGGATTCGAATCCGCGTTGCAGATCGGTCTCGGTCAACTGAACTTTTTCCGCGACAAGTTTCCGTAGAGCGACGCTAGGCCAAACCGCATCGGCGAGGTAGATGTCTCGCGTGATGGAACCGTCGCTCAATAGCGAAGTCATCCATGCTTCGACATCAGCCGAACCATCTGGTTTGAGATACCCATAGCTAATCGCGGCGTCGGCAACTTCTGCTTCCAGGTCTGCATCGGTGATCTGACGTCGCTCGCTGCGGAGTGCTTGGGTCAGTAGCTTACGATGGATTTCAGTTTCCAGGACTTCGATGCCATGCCTTTTAATACACTCTTCACCAACGTGGGCGATCGTGATCTGTTGGTCGTTGATCACAGCCGCGACGCCTGGGTATTGCCGCGCAAGTTCGGGATTGCCAAGGACGTTGACAACACGCGACTCTTGTTGCAGCCGGGCAAATAGTTCGCCGGCAGCTGAGCGAACTTTCTGATCGCGAATGCGATCGTTGATTTGTTCACGGATCACCGGCATCGCCTGAGGTGGTGGTGTGTGAGCCGGAATACGGCGAACGGCTTGGATGATAATCCACTGATCGCCCAACGCGAGGACCGGCGAAATCTCCAGGTTTTTGAGCGCGAAAGCTGCCTCCTCCAGTCGTGAGTCGCCGCTGTATCGGCGGATCGGTGGAATCAAGCCGCCAACACTGGCGCTCGTTTCATCTTCGCTCTGTTCCTTGGCGAGTTGACCAAACGTTTCTGGTTTTGCGGTGGCTCTCTGTCGCAGTGTTTCGGCTTTGTTGCGATCGGCGACCATGATTAAGCGGCACTTGACGGCTTCGCCGTGTTGCGCAATGAAGGCTTGATTGAATTCCTGGTCGGTTACCTGAACCTGGTTCGCCACCAATCGCCGCAATGCGAGCATCGGCCAGATGACTTCGCGACTGTACTGGTTGGGTGAAATATCTCGTTCTTCCTGCAGGAGTTGCAGGTAGCTTTCCAATGTCAATCCGAACTTGTCCGCCAAGCGGCGGATCTCCGCGCTGACCTCTTCTTTGGTGACTGTGATTCCCTGCCTTGTGCATTCCTGCATGATCAAGTGGCGGTTGATCATGTTGTCCAGCACTTCCTTTCCGTAACGATCAATCGTTGCTTTGGCAAGTTGTTTACGGGTGATTGGGTCGGCATTGACAACCGCTACCACGCTATTTTGTGTCTCCGCCTGTTGGGCGATGACTCGTGGGGCAAACGCGATGGCGGAAACGATTAGGCCGATGCAAATCGGCATGACTCGTTGCCAGCACCAGTGAATTTTCCAATATCGTAAACGGGCTGGATGAAGCGGCATCGCGGTCACTCCTTTGAACCGGTCAGGGGTCAGGTTGACGCCATCATGGAGAATCCAGGACGGGTCGGTTGTTGTCGAACCTCGAAAGTTAGTGAAACTCGTCTGCCAGCTCAAGATGAATGATGCTTGCGAGAAGAAAAGCAGACGCGACAATTGTTGGTTAACCTAAATCTCTCGCCCGTTTGAACCGTCGATGAGGTTTGCCGACTCGGTTTACAGCACGTATGGGGCTATCATTGCGGCGTCAGATGGGGCCAACTGCACGCCGCAGGTCTTGGCTTTTCATTCACCCGGTGGTTGTTGCTGACCACAGGCGATCTTTGGTTATTCGAGTCCTTGCCGGTTTTTAAGCGGGGCTTGGCGTCGAATGTACAACCGTTTGTAAATCTTGCGAGTTGGAATCACTGGTGTTGCTAGCAAGTGCTGTTTGGGTGGACCGATTTGAAGGGTTTGAAGCGATTCCTGAGGAAATTTGGTGCTTCAGGTTTTTTTGGCACAGCGAATGCTTGAACACAACGTCGCCAAACAGACAGAGTTCTTTCACTCGCAGGTTTGGTCTCGTCCAGTTTCAACACTCAAACGCCACCCGGCCAAGGAGACGCCCATGTTGGTTCTAACTCGAAAAGCGAAGGAGCAAATTTTGATCGGTGAGGATATCAAGATTACGATTGTTCGACTGCAAGGTAACAGCGTGCGGATCGGTATTGATGCACCCCGTGAACAGCGAGTGATTCGCGGCGAATTGGAGCCGAGTGGATTGGAATCTGATCCGTCGGGTTTGGCGGAATGCGAGTCCGCAGAATTGGCTGATCAGCATCGCGTATTTGCGCATCCACAGCCGAATCCTTCGCGAATTAGTCGTGCTGCAAAGAGCACTCGCATCCCGGCTGCGGCTCAATTGTTCGTCGGTCAAGTTGATCGTGATGGGACCGATCCTGCATTGTGTCGCGCACCGTTGGCCGATTTTATGTCGGCGACTTGAGATGATTCCGGTGACTTGAGCGATCGCTTGAACTCTGGGGCGTTGTTGCTGATCAATCGCAGTGCTCTTCAATTGATGCGTGTTGGTTAGTTACCGCACGCTCGCTTGCTGACCAGATCGATCACTGGACTCATGCTAGCGAACACGCGATTCCTCACCAGCCACACGGTCCCCGGCATCCACCTCTCGCAGGTGTTCCAGCAGGATTCGTCGCACTTCGAAGATCGTTTTGTTGTTCATGTGGATCTTGGTGTGGTCTGCATCGACGATCAATTCACTTTCTGCTTCCTTAAAGCCAGCACTGACTTGGCTGACGACACCATCGCCCGGACCAGCTTGGGAAGTAATAAATGAGGGGTTTTGCAGAACACCGATGATGTTGTGATACTTCACATTGGGCGATCGCTCCGCTTTTTCGAGTACCGGGAAAATCGGTGAATCGGGTGCTAGCGAATCGATTGCATTGGCGACGGTGAGAAGTTTTGTATCTTTGAAAATACCGGGGTTTTGATCGGTAAGACGACTGCCGGTGCGAATCGTCATTTTGGGGAGCTTGATCAAATAGCGAGCAATCCAACGGGTTATGTCGTTGGCGAATTTACTGCCGGCGTGTGGTGTCGCGATCGTAATCACACGTTTCACCGATTGGTTTGGGCGAAAAAAGAGCGTGCTGACCAGTTTAGCACGATCCTCCTCAGGACCCTCAAGCTTCGCTAATGCTTCTTCCGCGGATTCAACCGGTTCGTTACTGACGATTTTCCAGAATTGATCACCGCTATCAATGGTTTGCATGCGGCTAACGAGTCCCCCCATGCTGTGTCCAACCAACACGGTTTGATCCAAAGCTTTGTGTCGATGGGATGGATCAAATGCATCACGCATTGCGATCAGGTCGCTGCGTAATTGTGTTGCGCTAATCCAAAAAGGCTGCCCTGACGGGTAGAGATAGAACCAAAACTGATATCGCTCACGAATCTCCGGGAAACTTCGCAGGTCGTTAAACATATCCATCCAAGTCATGGGACTGGACCAGAGACCATGGACCATCAAAACGGGAATTCGATTTGGGTCATAGGGTTCGAGCATGTACAGCCCGCGTTTGCCCTGTGAGTGGTGGGGATTGATGAGCCCTTCGGTCGCCCGATTTCGTTTTCGAAACTCGGGATTGTCTAGAAAGAATGCCAATGGGGTGGTGAGGTCGGTTTCGAGTGGGACCCACTGGTTGGACATCTCAATCTGATTGGCGGTCAACGGATCGAAGAACTCT
>JAYZAR010000424.1:0-14795 GCA_036339635.1 Planctomycetota bacterium
TGAGCCCGCGTAGGTTCACGGCTGTAAAAAGACGTTCTTGACACCGCCTCAGACCGCACCACTACGGGAACTCCAGCTTACGCCGCACACCATAGTTCCGATTCCTGCACTCGACACGAAATGCAAAGAGGAAGACTGATGGCTTCTGTATCCATCGATGCTCAGCAATTAGTCGAATCACTTTCCGAGTATTCCCGTTTGATCGTCGCTTTTTCCGGCGGCGTCGACAGCAGTGTGGTCGCTGCCGCAGCCCACCGCGCGAACCTTCAATCGGCCATCGCAGTGACTGCCCAATCACCGAGTGTTCCCCAGTGGCAGTTGCAAGTCGCGCAGCGAGTCGCTGGCGAAATCGGGATCGAACACCGCATCGTCAGGACGCAAGAAGGCGTTCGCGAAGAATATCGCCGCAATGATCGGCAACGGTGCTATTACTGTAAAGACACGCTATACCAAACCTTGAACGAGGTCGCCGATTTCGATTCGACAGCAACAATCATCTCGGGGACCAACGCCGACGATCTTGGTGATTACCGCCCAGGAATCTCGGCTGGCAATCGCCATCGGGTACTGACACCGTTGGCTGATTTGGGATTCAACAAAGCACGCGTGCGAAACATCGCTAAGTTCTTCAAGTTGTCGAATTGGAACCTACCAGCCTCCCCTTGCCTTGCTAGTCGAGTGGCGTACGGAGTGGAGGTGACACCGGAACGCCTGCACCGGATCGAACTGGCTGAATCCTTCTTGCGTGACTTGGGATTCAATCCACTGCGAGTTCGCCTGCTGGCTGAGGAACAGGCACGTATCGAGGTGGAAAAGAGCTCGATTGAAGCTTTACTCACTTTGGAATGCGACCAACGGGTTTCCAATCAACTACTAGCTTTTGGATTCGAATCAGTCATGATTGACCCGGAGGGCTTTCGTTCCGGTCGCCTTAACGAAGGGTTATCCCCCCCGACGCTAACCGCCATCGGGCCAACAGCAAGGTCTGCCGATCGCATCACGGACCCCAAAGAGGCAAGCCGTTGAATTCCGATACCCCGCCAGAGCCAGACCGCGCTGATGATGATTCGCCAATTCGCGACTCGCCGTCGGTAAATGGCGTCAACGGCACTTCGCAAACCCACGAAACGCAAGCGATCCATGGCGGCAGCACCGCGACCAACAGTCTGATCGGCAGTCGGGTCGGTGACTACCAAGTCATGCGAAAGCTCGGACGTGGCGGAATGGCCGACGTCTACGTCGCGAGACAAGTTTCACTCGGCCGCGAGGTTGCACTCAAAGTATTGAGGAGCGATTACTCGCGAGATCAAGATTATGTGAAACGATTTCGACGCGAGGCTCGTGCGGCAGCCAACTTAAACCATCCCAATATTGTCCAAGTCATTGACGTTGGGAATAGCGGGACCGACTATTTCATTGCACAAGAACTAGTGGATGGTGAAAACCTGCGGCAAACCTTGGAAGCAGTGGGAACACTAAGTCTGGAGGACGCGATCGAAGTGCTGGTCGGCGTCGCAGCGGCCTTGGAGGTCGCCTCCGAGGCTGGAATCACCCACCGCGATATCAAGCCCGAAAACATTATGCGCACTTCTCGAGGCATCATCAAAGTTGCCGACTTTGGGTTGGCTCGATTAGGAACGGATGTCACGGCCACCAAAACCAATCTGACCCAAGCTGGCTTAACGCTGGGAACCCCTCGCTACATGAGCCCCGAACAGGTGCAGGGTAAACCAGTGGATGTTCGTAGTGACCTCTACTCTCTCGGGGTCACGCTCTATCACCTACTTGCGGGTCGCCCACCATTCGAAGCCGATGATCCTTTGGCGCTCGCATTAATGCATCTGCATGAACCGCCGCCACCACTCGACCGGTTTCGGGGACGCACCGATGTTCAGGGAACCCCCGATCTCCCTGAATGGTTGATCGCTGTCGTGACGCGTCTGGTTGAAAAAATACCGGGCGACCGCTTTCAGTCGCCCAATGAATTACTTGATGCAGTTCGCAATGAAACTGCAACCTCGAACTTGGGCGGTTATGGGGTCGGTACCGCAGCTGCCACGATTCGCCTTCAACGGGCAACCGACTACCAGCAAAGTAAGCGTCGAAATCAGCACCGTAAAATCGCAGTCGCGATTTTGATGCCAAGCCTTGCCATTGCTGCCGCGTCGTTGAGCGTGATGAACTCTCCGCTGCCGAGTGTCTCAGATGTTCTCAACCCGGATGTCGCGCCTCAACAGGAATCTGTGCAAGCCCAATACCTTTACGCGATCCGACGTAACGACGAAGCAGCATGGCGTTCAGTCGGTGAATTTTTCCCACCGGACGAGAACGCCACCAACGCGAGTTACTTTGCTAAATCGATCATCCAATTGGCTAACCAGATGAGTGAAGATGGACATGTCGAAGATGCAAGCCGCACGCTCGATCAATTACTTCGCTCTGCTAATGTTGACCGTGTCTATCAAGCGATTGCATTAGCACGTCAATATTTCTCGCTCGAAAAACTTGGCAAGAAAGATCGGCAAGCAGTCGTTAAACGCGAGTTTCAATCGCTCTATCAAGATCTTCAAACGAACAATCCGAATGCGCAAGAGCTGATCGACGAAACCCTTGGCTTCCGAGAAATCCAGCAACTCGGCGTATCGGAGAACTGATCGCTGAACCCGTTTCATGGGTGCTACCACGGCCACCATGGAATCTTGCAACCCTGCTTCGCTCGCACTCATGATCAAACCTCGTCTAATTCTGGGACTATGGCCGATTGCGGGGATCACGACACTTGGAGTCACCAGAGAGGACGCCACAGCAACACTGCACGCTGCAATCGATATTGGCATCACGCAGTTCGACACCGCCTTCAATTATGGCTTTCAAGGGGAATGCGATCGCTTACTCGGCCGCATCTTGCGGGAAAGATCTTGTGATGCTGTCGTCCTCGGCAAAGTCGGACAGCGGTGGGCAGGAACCCGCAGGGTCATCGATGGTAGACCGGCAACCCTCGTTGCCGATGCAGAAAAGTCGCTATCGCGGCTCGTAAGAGATTCCTTTGATTGCTTGTTGCTGCACAGCCCCGACCCGGCTGTCCCAATCGAGCGTTCAGCAGAAGCCTTGGCCCAATTAAAACAGCGGCAACTTTGCAAACGCATTGGTGTTTGCAATGTCAATCAAGATCAATTGGCAAGGTTCAGCCGTGTGGTTACCTGTGACGCGATCCAATGCCCACTGAACCTCATCCAACGTGATTCCCTCAGCGGCCTGATTCCCGCGGCCCAACAACAGGGCACCGACGTTTATGCCTTCTGGGCGTTGATGAAGGGAATGCTGGCCGGCAGGATCGGGCCGAACCATACGTTCGATCCCGCCGACCCCCGCGCGGTTTATGACATTTTCCAAGGTCAATTTCGACATCGTGCCGACCATATTGTCGCTGGCCTGATTGAAATTGGGAAGCAATCGAATCATACAGTCGCCCAATTAGCAATCGGCTGGGCGATGGCACAGGCTGGCGTTTCGGCAGTTCTCGCCGGTGCTCGTAAACCAGAACAAATCACTGAATTGGCAGCTAGCCAACCGCTTGGCGAGGGGGAAGTGACGCAGATCGACCGACTCTTCGCCGCATCGAATCGAGAAACTTACCGTCCAACCTGACAAGCAGTGCCACTAGGCCCAGCAAAATTGTTCACGCCGCCTAGCTCGAATTGAAATGAACGCGAGGAGGTCTGGCTAGCAATCGATGTTCTTTGCCGCCCCAAGGCTGGATGACCGACACGCTTGGTCGATTCGCTGCATTGGCCGAGGGTGAAGGTCGATGAATTTTTCCCTACAGCGTTTCGAATTCGGCAACCACATCATCCGCAGGTTCTGCGGTAGCATCACTCCCACCGAATTCCGAGTCGACCTCCATTTCATCGGCTACGCCGTCGACCGACTCATCCTCTGCTCCGGCGGCTGGGCCCATCGCGGAGCGACGCTGGCGACTTTCCATCATCGAAGCAATCGGCACCGAAAGAATGACAAGGGAAAGAAAAACGCACCACGGAATGAAGTACATCATGGCAATCGACTGACGTCGGGGGTTGAGGGCAAGAAATCTGTTTTGAACCCTTAACATAGTCAGATGACAAAACAGACGCAATTTGGGAGGGGAATTCGCGGGTCGGTTTGACAGGGTTCGCTCCATTCGCCAGCCAAACCGTCGTGGCAAACTGCAGATGTCGAGAAAAATGCCTACGAAACGAAAAAAGCGTGGAAGCATCCGCCTCCACGCTTTTCTTTATGATTTAAACCAGAGAGTTCCTGAGCGGGAATCCCAGATGGCCGCCCATTCGTCCCGGCCGGCTTTAGTAATTCACTGACAGGCCAAGATCAATTCCCTGAACCCATAAGCTGCTATCGTTGTGCACAAACGCTGGACGTGCGCCAACAACGCCCGTCTGCAGAGCAGCCCCATCGGTGATGACACGATCCATGACCGATCCATTCAGAGCAACATTGTCGAAGTACAGGAAGCTGTAACCGACGCTGAACTGCATGTTCTTGCGAAGCTCGTAAGCGAGCTTGAAGTTCGCTTCCGGGATGAAGGCGAATACGTCCTTTTCAAAAGTCCCCGAGTTCTCACGAGCCAACATACCGACATCGAAGTTCGAAGTTGCCCCTGAAAGCGTGTCGCTCGTCGTTCCGGCGATCGTGTACTTCTGATTCATATTGCCCAAGTGCACCTTGGTCAACGACCGAGCGGTCCACTTCCCTCGATTGATGACCATCTCAAATCCGAGCTGGCCACCATTGAAACGATTCTCAGCCTCAAACCGGTCGCTGAATGTTGTGACCCGTGAACTCGCATTTTCGATCGATGTGCTAGCGATCGCTAAATCATCATCAATTTCGAAGTGCGAAAAACCACCGAGGAATTCAACGCGATGCTGCTTGTCACAACTAAACTTCAAGCGAGTATAGGCTTCCGCTGCCCAAAGATTGAGCGAGCTGCTGGCAGACACGTCACCGCCGAACTGGCTAAGTGTGCCTGTGCCATCGTTATTGATGATGACACTGTCCTCACCCGCCGAGGCCAGGTTTAGGAATGTGCGAGCGATGGAAGTCCCCGTCCCGGCCCCACCGGCGGCGAAGGAATCCTCGTTCTCGCTCATGATCCAAAATCGTCCACCCAAGCCAACGTTACTGGAAATCCAGCGGCCGTAGTCACCGCGGAACCCAGCCGACAGTCCCCCATCGATCGAATCACCAAAAGCGACACTCGCCCCAGCAGGCAGGATGAGGTCGTCACTGAACGTGGGATCGCTTCCAGCGGGGCCAAGGGTCACCAAAGGCATCATGTCCCGACTCTGTGCAAACCACAACAACGCCTCGCCACTTGCCCATGTCGAACTGTCGCAAGGATCAAAAAGACTCAATAATTTGTGTCCGTGTCGCTTGCCCGATGCGGAATCACACCCATCATCGCAAGCGCCATCAGGCGAGTCGCAATCGGCTCCCGCAATCTGTCGCAAGAATGTAGCCGGCTGCAACTCAGTCGCACCGATCGGCTGATAAGTTACCAACGGAATCGGATTGATCGAGCGAATCGGTTGATCACCCACGTATTGATCCGGTTGGTCGCCTACGTACTGCTCCGAGACAGAACCGGCGAGATCACCCGCCAAGGTTGTACTCGCTAACAAGAGCGGTCCATTTAGCGCAATGCCGCTCGTGCCGGGCCGATCAAGACCCAACGCATTGGAAACGAGATTGCCCAAACCAAACTGATCGATGACGTCGCTGGTCGCTCCGCTCGTCTCCGGAGAGATTGCCTTGGGAGAGATTGCCTGGGGGAAATCTCCCTGCCGGGATCCGGTCTCCAAAGACGCAGTGTCCGAGACATACGCGCCGTCGGCGTGAAAATACGCTTCCTCGCCAAAGCCAGGCAAGTCGCTGACGACCGCCTTGTCATCAGCCGAAGCAGAGGCACTGGTGCCTGCGAGCAGCAAGGCTGCGAGGGTAAGCCGTTTGAAATTCGTTTTCATGGAAAGTCTCGAACAGTCCGGGAACACTGGTTGACTGGTATATGTGGATCGACTGAAACCTCCGTCAAATCAAGTATGGCCATCAATGCATGAATCTCCTCCGTAAATTACCCAGCTTGACAACCGAAACTGGCATACATCGCCAAATACCGCTGTTGGATTCGCTAAAATATTGTTTCTCGGCAATTTGGCCGTGAAACAAACTGGTCCTCGTCATAGATTTTCAGCGAAGCAGTGACACTCTGTGCATTGTTCGCTTCTACCCGCTAGCACAAATCTCATCCCCAAGAGTCAACTTAGGTGATTCCCGCAAGCAACGAGCCGAACGTTGAACCGCCCGAGGCCGATCCTGACCCCTCATCACTCTTGGTCCCCTCCGGAGAACCGGAACCAGCGGAACCGCGTGAGGCGGTTGAAGGTGAAGTCTTGCTGCCGGGTGCGGATCCGGGTAACAGCGATCCTTCGCAGAGCAGTCGCGCTCTGTCGGTTGCGAACGCCCGCGGCTTCCGACGACGAATGTTGCGTTGGCGACGTCAGCTAACATTGATCAACGATTTCGAGTCCACACTTCAAGCCGAAGACGATGCAACCTTGCGAAAGCGATCCCTCGCGCTCCGCTACCGGGCGATGGCGGGTGAACGATTGGCCACATTGCTACCCGAAGGCTACGCACTGGTCCGCGAAGCAGGACGCCGGGTCGTCGCGATGCGGCACTACGACGTCCAGATCATCGGTGGAATCTCGCTATTTGAGGGATGCATCGCCGAAATGCAAACTGGCGAAGGAAAAACACTTACCGCGACCCTGCCACTCTATTTGCATTCATTGGTCGGCAAAGGGGCACACCTTGCGAC
Organism: Planctomycetota bacterium; assembly: GCA_036339635.1. Taxonomy (GTDB): domain Bacteria; phylum Planctomycetota; class Planctomycetia; order Pirellulales; family Pirellulaceae; genus Rubripirellula. The sequence continues at coordinate 6,875 of JAYZAR010000424.1, forward strand.
CGTCAATGACTACCTAGCCAAACGTGATGCCGAATGGATGCGTCCACTTTACGAGTTGCTCGGCCTGAGTGTTGGCGTGATCCAGACGCCTGATGACCAGGGTTCCCGAAGAACCTCGTACGCCGCATCGATCACTTACGGTACGGCCAAAGAGTTTGGCTTCGATTTTTTGCGCGACCGCCTGCTGCTTCGAGCTCAGAACCGGGTCGAAACGGAAATGCTTGGCGACGGGGGCGGTGGCTTTTCAGGCAGTGGTGATCAACCTGTAATGCGGGGAATGCACTTCTGTTTGGTCGATGAAGCCGACAGTATTCTGATCGACGAGGCACGCACGCCACTGATCATCGGCAGCATCGAAGACAATGTTCGTGACCAAATCGTCCAGACTTATCGCTGGGCCGCTGAACACGCGGAAAAATACGAGCTCGATCAACACTTCACAATCGATCCTGACACAAAACAATACGAGTTGACCGCTCGCGGTCGGCAGCTAGTCCGTTCGTTGCCCAAATATGATCTGGTTCGAACCGTCGGACTCGTTGATCTGTACGAGTACACCGAGCGTGCCGTCAAGGTACACCGCGAATTCTTGCTCGATCGTCAATTTGTCGTGAGGCCCAACGAGAAAGGGATCGAGGAAATTGTTATCGTTGATGAATTCACCGGCCGTTTGGCGGAAGGTCGTAAATGGCGTGATGGAATTCACCAAGCCATTGAAGCGAAAGAAAATATCGAAATCAGTGTCCCCACGGGGCAGGCAGCACGAATCACAGTTCAGGATTTGTTTCTTCGCTATCCCAATCTAGCTGGCATGACCGGGACCGCGGCGACAAGCGCACGCGAACTGCGTCGTATCTATCGGACACCCGTGATCCGAGTGCCGACCAATCGGCCACCCCAACGAAAACAATTGCCCGATCGTGTCTTCGGATCGATGACCTCGAAATTCGAAGCAATCGTTGAGGAAATTGCAGAAGTCCACCGTGAAGGTCGCCCCGTGCTGATCGGCACACGAACGATCGATAAGAGTGTCATCATCTCTCAAATGCTCGATCAACTCGGAATCGAACACCAAGTCCTCAATGCAAACAACGTCGAGAGTGAAGCTGAAATTGTCGCCGATGCAGGTGCCCGCGGAAGAGTAACCGTGGCAACCAACATGGCTGGACGCGGAACAGACATCAAGCTGCTGCGTGACATTGAAGCGGAGGGTGGCATGCACGTCATCTGCACCGAACTACATGATGCCGCGAGAATCGACCGCCAATTGATCGGTCGCTGCGGTCGCCAGGGAGACCGAGGATCTTATCGACAGTACCTCTCACTCGATGACGATATTCTCAAGGGTGGCTTCGGCATTAAAAAGTCGGATCGCCTAAAAGAGATGGGAGAATCGATAAGCAGTTCGGTTGACCAATACGCAAAAATATTCCGTCGAGCTCAGCGAAAAGTCGAACGGAAACACTTCCGCGATCGCATGATTTTGCTGCATCACGAAAAGGAACGCAAGAAAATGCAACGTGAAATCGGCCAAGATCCATATCTCGACACTCCCGACTAAAAGCCATCCGCACAATCAGGCGGGTGCATTCAGCAGTTTCGAACTTCTGGATCAGGTGCGACTACCGGAGCCATATCCGATGCCAACGCTGCGCGCGACACGACTTGTCATGCTGTACAAAGTTGGCTGTGACCATTGAATCGACATCGAGAAATTCGGACAATCGCCAAGCGATCGCCGGTACCATCCATTAATTGGCGAACGCGAAAGTCAAAGACTGACGAAATCGTTTGCTTTGCTCGACAGCCCAATCCAGTCCACTATCGGGACTAAAAATCGACAACCATCTCGTCGGCAGCCACTTGGCAAGGGCAATCGACCCGGCGGCGGATCGCCTCGATATCAACCGGGTCATCCGATGTCTCCAACGGGTTGAGATGCGTCACAAGCAGTTGCTTTGGTTTCGACGCACAGGCGACTTCGGCTACCCGACTGGTCCAGCTGTGTCCGGTTTCGATCGCCCACTTTTCGGAGTCATCGCGAAAATTACACTCGTGCATCAAGAGGTCAGCGTTGTGACTCCAACGGGCATACTCCCCGCTGGTGTCCCCAGTCGTGTCGGTCGCATAAACCAATCGTTTGCCGTTCGGCCACTCGATACGATAGGCGACTGACCCACCAGGATGCTGTTGCCGACGCCAACTGATCGTGGCCAATCCGATCTGAAATGTTGGTTTTTCATCAATCGGAATCCACTCCGCCTTTAGTGGCGCGGGAAAGATCAATTCCTGAAAGAGATGTTGCGAAATAACTTCGATCTTTTCACGTTCACCCCATATTCGAAGGCTTTTGACCGGACGCTGAAATAAGATGTCCAACAAAAAAGTAAGACCGAAGGTATGATCCAGGTGCGCGTGGCTAAGCAGAACATCCAAGTTGTCTGTCTCGATATGCTGCGCTAACCGAAACACGCCAGTGCCAGCATCGAGCAAGATCCCCGATTCCGGCAAATAGTAACAGGACGTATGTCGCGACTCGTTGGGGTGGTAACCCACTGTGCCTAGGCAGTGAAGTCGCATCAAATCGTCCTTGCTCGAGAGTCAACAAGTGGATGAAATTGGCCGGTCTCTGTCAATTAAAATTACCACCAAACACTCCACATTCTGATCGATTAAGCGTTTGACCTCAACAACAACCTGGCCAATCGCTACCCCCAAGAAAGAACATTATTAATCACAAAGGGCTTACTCATCCGGTTCTGCCTAAGCCAGAATGAAAACGGCCCGCTGCTGATCCACCCGCTTTTACTTTCAGTTTGCCGAAAGGCAATAATCTAAACCACACAACGTGTTCATCGAACAATCAGGTTCCCCATACGGTCAAGTTAGTTCGTAACCATTCCGGCCACCCAACAGCAAAGTTCCGTCAAGAGACGGTCTAGCTCGCTGGATCCAACAATTTTTCTCGTAGAAACTCCAAGTCGCGTAAGCGGTTCGTCCTATCCCGCTGGGCGAACTGCCGCTGAGATCGAGACTCGATGACGAGTGTGAATACCATGACGACAAGGAAGATCGTCAATAATCATTTCGAGACGCCGGTCACACCGAACACGACCAGCAGAAAAAGCCCCACACCAGCATAGGAAGGAATAAAACCCATCAAAGGGTTTCGCCATGCTTCGATTTCGTACATCGTGTGATAAATCTCCTTGTCGAGATCTTCACGAAGCGACTGGGGAGTACTTTGCTCACGTCGCTTACGCGTCTTCTGACCAAGGTAGACGGAAAGCGAAAACTGCAACCAGCTGACCATCGCCACCAGTAACGCAACACCCTCCCAGCCAGCCAAAGCTCGCAACGAAACGATCTTTTCCGGTACACCACAAAATTCGCAATCAGATTTGCACCGATCAGTGTGAGCATGAACCGCGTGCTCCCGTAGGTTTGAACGTGCTGCCGAAAACGGAAATGCTGAAAACGCTTGCGATTGCTTCTAAAAAACTGCTGTAGGCCAGCTTCATCAAAACCGTACAGTGGTCGATCGTGCTGTGAATTCCAAATGACTTGGAGATCCTCAAATTGCATTTCCCTGCTTTCTTCTAAATTGCTCCGCCAATCGCTGCTTGATCCGATTTAACTTCACGCCCACCTGACTGGAAGAAATGCCCATCGTGGCGGCGATTTCTCGATAACTGAATCCATCCAACATGAGTAGTGTCAGTGAGCGATCGACCTCATCGAACTGGGCAATCTGATCGTATAGCCAATCAAGTTGTGGGTTTACATGACTGGAAGCTTAAAGAGTTGGACGTTCATCTGAACCAATCGACTGCTGATTGTCCCGATGCCGTGTCTCAGTTTTGGACCATGCCATCGCCGCATAGAGGGCAACACGATAGATCCACGTCTTAACGGCACAATCGCCTCGATAGTTTGGAACGGAGTTCAAAACTTGCATCACGATCTCCTGAAACAAATCGCGTTGATCATATAGGCTAAAAGCGTAGACCCGAACGACCTCAAATAATAGGCTCCGATGCAGGGCGAGCTATTCCTCAAAAACTCAATCTTGTTCGTCTGTTTTCATCGTGTGAATCATCCCAAGTTAACGAGTGATCCAGCACGATCGTTTTATTACAGAAATCTTGCAGTTTTCTCAGGACGAAGACAGCAAACACGGGATTTGTTGGAAATCCCCCATTCACAACTGGTCAGTTTTAGCCTAGATTCAGGCAGTAGTATGCGGCTAGCGGATGTGGCGGAATTGGCAGACGCGCTAGATTCAGGTTCTAGTGCCCTTTACGGGCGTGGAGGTTCAAGTCCTCTCATCCGCACTTGTAAAAACAGGGGTTTCCGGTCACAGCACTGGAAACCTTTTTTTGTGGCACACCCGTAGGCACACCCGCAAGGTAAAAAACGGTATATTGGGAGCAGTCAAAAAAACACCCCGCGAAGTCACGCCAATGACCGCACGGGGCTAACCACATCTCGATATTGAGGATCGAAACGTGACTGCTTCCCATTCTAGTGAAAACCTGAGAAACCCTATAAGGGCTTCCCTCTCTTCGCACACTCTCGCGGATACTGGTGCAAGAAGTTTCGCGGCAAGCAGTACAACTGCGGACCGTGGGCAGACCCTACTGCCGCACTCGCTCGCTGGCATGAAATACGCAACGAGCTTGAAGTGGGGAACGAGTTACCCGCCAAGAAAGGACAGCTTACAGTTGACTACCTGGTCAATGCGTTTCTGGACTCTAAAAACGCACAGCTACAGCGTGGCGACCTAAGCCCGAAAACCTTCCGCCAGTACAAACCGATAGCTGCCTGGCTGCGGGATTCACTGGGAGCAGAGCGAGCAGTTGAGAGCCTTGGCCCAGCCGACTTCAAACGTATCAGGGCGAAGTTTCCGCCGCATTGGTCAACCACAACGATAACCAACCAGATCACCATATCGAGGTGCATTTTTAAATGGGCTTATGATGACGGCCTGATCAAAACACCAATCCAATACGGTGCGCACTTCAGCAAACCATCGGCACGCAAACGCCGACTTGAGCGAGCGAGCAAACCCAAAAAAGAATTTACGCTCGCCGAAACCCGGAAGCTACTCAAGTATGCCAGCGATGAAATGAGGGCGTGGATACTACTGGGGCTGAATTGTGGTTACGGCAATACCGACCTATCAGTGCTGCGGGTGGATATGGTCAATGGGGTTTGGTTGACTGAGGTGCGGAACAAAAACGGAGCCGAGCGTAAAGCGTGGTTGTGACCCGAAACTCGAGAGGCACTCAAGGCGGTTCTGGCAAAGCATGATGGAGGTGAGCGGGTTTTCCAGACCGACCACGGAAACACGCTAGTGTGTGAGAATGGCGGGCGTCGCGATGCAGTCACGGGCGAGTTTGCGAAATTCAAAAAAGCTTGTGGGTGTGATCGCAAGGGCGTCGGCTTTTACTCGTCTCGGCATATGTGCGAAACACTTGGTGGCAACATTAACGACCAAGTTGCTGTCGATCACATCATGGGACACGCCGATCAGTCTATGGCTGTAGTGTACCGAGAGCGGGTATTTGAGGCTCGCATCAAAAAAGTGTGTCAGCACGTCCGTGAGTGGCTTTTTGGAGGTGAGGTATGAGTTCTAAAGACCTGATCCAAGTCGAAGCTATTTTAGACCCTCGCTACGTCGCGTCGTACTTTGTTAGGTGCTTGCGCGCTTATGAATGTGACGACGACAAATCTACAGATCAATTATTGCGAACGCGTCTATATAGACATTTCCAATACATACAGGACCATACAAACTCGCCATTTGTCACTGAGTATTTTGACCATGAAGACAACGCGGAACTCTCGACACAAATGTTACTTATTTATCCTTGGGGTAAAATGGGAGTTCTATTTTGTGGAACACCAAGTAATTGATGACCCAAGTGCGGCAGACCAAAAGATTTACGCCAATCCCCGTTTTGCGTCTGGTTGCGATCTGTTGTCAGGCGAAAAACGCGATGATCTGATTTTTTGCATCGACTTGTGGTTAGCAGACGGAATGCGGCGTCCCAAAGGCATTGCAGAACACAAGTCTTCAACCACTCTCGATATCTCAGTAGATGATTCAGGAAGGCAAATGATAAGGGCGGGGGATGCGTTGAGGATGCTTGGCCTCAAACAATCGCAAAGACAGACTCTTGCGAACTGGGCAAAAAAAGCCGAGAAGGAAAAGCCGAAAAAAGGCTTCTGGTATTTGGATGATATTAAATACTTTAAGCGAGAGTACGCACCGACTTTGGATCGTGATGTCTAACTTTGTCTAAATGTGCCGAACCTTGTCTAAGGTTGTCTAAACGAACTCCGCTTATTCTTGAGCCGATCTGAACCACTGTTAACCTTCCGCTGAAACGTGTTTGTTTACGTCAGCGGAAGGTTTGTTATGTCTCAGTACTACACGATCTACGACGTCGCAGAATTGTTGCAAGTCAGCGACGACCAAGTGCGAAAACTCATCTCAGCGGGTGAGCTTGCAACCATCTCTCTGTCTATGCCCGGCAGCAAGCGGAATTGTGTCCGCATTTCTCAGCATCAACTCGATGCCTTTATTGACTCGCGGACGATGGCAAGCCCGCGTTCGATAGGCAAATCGCCAGACACGATGGCTCAACTGCCACCGGTGACCAAGTGGGTCTAAATCTACGACCTTCGATCAGCACAAAAAAAGCCGACTGCGTCAGCCAACGCGCCGGCTCAATCTACATGTCCTAATAAGCAACGCAGATAAGAAATGATAACCCAAATTAAAGACTCATCAATCCAACCAAGTGAACAAGCCGCAGAGGTTCCTTTGCGACTTAACAATTCCCCACACTGTGAATACCTCAGGATACAACGCGCAGTGCCGAGAGTTCTATCTATGCCGAAAGTATCGGCCATCAATGCGTCGACCGGCTACATCCGAAAACTAAAAATCGGACCACTGCCATTGACGTGGAACCTCTGCTAATGCGTGAACCGCGATCCAACAAAGGCAAAAGTGCTAAGCGATGGAGGGACGGAAGGCGACTTCAAAAGGAGGTGCTTCCGACTCTTCCAAACGCAGGATGCGCTGCGGTTTTTTGGGCGTGCTGGTTCAATGCTGAATACTCGATCCGAGGATTTCTAGTCTTTGACCTGACGGCCAGTAGTTGTCACCACTGACTGGACTTGATGCACGGACAGTCCAGCGTCACTTAGCGGCACTGACCAAAGGTGGCGTATTTGCCACTCGCAAAGGTGGCTGTAATGCGGGAGGAAGGTCACTTGGTGCGGAACGCTGCATCACCTTTGAGCCGTATCAAAAAGCTACGCAGTAGTGCGTAGGTTTTACCGTTAGAAACCTACGCAAAATAAACATTAAACCTACGCAGATCCCACCTGAAACCTACGCAGTGGTGCGTAACTCTCAGTGTCAACGGCATTACGAGAGCGTTTTGACGCTTCGCTAAACACCCTCGTAAATCAATCCAATTTCAGTTCCATCAACTATTGCATTTCAATGGCCAATTACAAAATACCCAGCTTCGATCAAGTCAAAGAGTACTGCGCGTCCAAACCGCATCATGGAGTGAATCCCAAGAAGTTTTGCAATGGGCGGAAGCTCGCAATTGGCAGTCCGTGGCTACCGGAGACGCAATATCCAGTTGGAAGCGGTTTCTGATCGCAAACAGAAATCGGGATGAAGTTCGCGATATACCAGTTGAGACGATGCGTCAGGAACACGAGGGCATACCTTCCCTGGATGCTCTCAGAGCACACTGCCTTAAGACACCTGTGCTACACGGCGTTGATCCTGTCGCGTTCTTCAAGTGGGCGAACAATCGAAAATGGATCGCATCAACCACCGGTGAGCAGGCGAGGAATTGGCATTCATACGTTTATGCGAACTCACATCGTG
>JAYZAR010000425.1:0-7091 GCA_036339635.1 Planctomycetota bacterium
GAATCGTAGCGTCCGACGATCGACATTGACCCTGAGGCGATCATTCAAGAGAATCGGGAGTTGGCTAAGCTGCCAAAATTGCCCGGTCTGTCCTAGTTCCCGCCGATGGTTCTCTCAGATGCCACCCACCGCCTCCGAATCTGATCTCGATCGCTCTTGTCGCGAGATGGCGTTGCAGGCGCGCTCTGCCTCGTACCAACTTGCGGCGTTAGACACCGAAATCAAGAACCATTGGCTGCTGACATCAGCGGACCGGCTGGTCGAGGCGACCGATGTGATTCTAACCGCCAACGAGCAAGATTTGGCGGCCGCTCCGGGGTATGGTTTGACTGATGCGATGGTTGACCGCCTAAAACTCACCCCAACCCGAATCGAAGCGATTGCCTCGGGTTTGCGCGAGATTTCGGCACTAAATGATCCAGTTGGTGAAGTGATCGAAGGGTTCACGCGACCCGGCGGATTACGAATTGAAAAAAAACGCGTCCCACTGGGAGTGGTTTTTTTCGTTTATGAAAGCCGACCGAATGTCACTGCAGATGCCGCTGCCATCTGCGTTAAGAGCGGCAATGCGGTCATCCTCCGTGGTGGCAAGGAAGCGATCCACAGCAGTCAAGCGATCGTCAACGTCCTCTCCAACTGTGCGAAGGACTGCAAGTTGCCGCAACACGCGGTCCAACTCGTAGCAACGATTGATCGTTCAGCCGTTGGACATTTTCTGAGCATGAGCGATCTGATTGACGTCACGATTCCACGAGGAGGTGAGGGACTGATACGGCGTGTTGCCAGTGAAGCGAGGATGCCCGTCATTAAACACTATGACGGAAATTGTCACGTATACGTGGACGAATCAGCGAACATTGCGATGGCAGCAGACATCATCGAGAACGCCAAATGTCAGCGAATGGGGGTTTGCAACGCCTGCGAATCCTTGCTGGTTCACGAAGCAATCGCTGAAGCAGCTTTACCTGCAATCTCGCAGCGTTTGCGAGACCATGGTATTGAAATGCGCGCGGATGAGCGAGCCGCAGCAATTCTCCCGGATGCCTTACCGGCGACAGCAAAAGATTGGTCCACAGAATACCTCGGTCCTACTATCAGCATTGCAATCGTTCCTTCGTTGCAAGCGGCCGCCGAACACATCAACCGTTACGGATCTCATCACACCGATGCGATTGTCACAAGTAAGATTCGTAACGCCGATCAATTCACGACGCTCGTTGATAGCTCCGCAGTGATGGTCAACGCCAGCACGCGATTCAATGATGGTGGTGTCTTTGGGTTGGGTGCCGAGATTGGGATTTCAACGGATAAATTCCATGCCCGGGGCCCGTGCGGTGCCAAGGAACTGACCACCTACAAGTACATTGTTCGCGGTGAAGGACACATTAGACAATGACGCTCACTTCGCCCCTTCAGTCATGAAAGAAAGATCTGCCATCACTCAGCAATTGATGGTCACGATTCACACCCAAGAGGACGACGGATATGTCCGATGAATCACTCAGTGAAAACCAAGTCGAGAGCTTGATTAAGGCGATGGAGTCGGTCGATGGTGGCCCCGCTAAAGTACGCGGTACAGCGGGAGCCGCTGAGGATCAAAACTCGCCAAGCCACAGTTCAGTAACGCCCGCAGGGACGGCTCAAATAGATGCCAAAGTCACTACCTACGATTTTAAACGCCCCAAGCGAGTCGGGGTCGATCAAATGCGGGCGATGCATTCGCTGCACGAAACTCTCGCCCGCAATTTCGGCGCCGCGATCTCTGGCATGTTGCGGACGATGATTGAGGTTAAACTGACGAACGTCGATCAACTCACCTACAGTGAGTTCGTATTCAGCTTGAATAATCCAAGTTGTTTCAATGTGCTTCGAGCAGACCCACTGGAAGGAAATTGGATACTCGACATCGCGCCAAGTTTGTCCTACGCCATTATCGACCGCATGCTCGGTGGTGATCCGGAACCAGATGATTCCATCCGTCGTCCGTTGACCGAAATCGAAACGCGGCTGATCGGACGAGTCGTGCAAGAATTCCTTACCCGGCTCACTGAGGCATGGGAGAACATTACACCTCTCGACCTGGCGATTGAGAGCGTACAAAGCAATCCGCAACTCGTCCAAATTGTTCCACCCAACGAGGTGGTGATTCTGGTTGCATTCGAAATGTTATTTGGCAAAAACCGAGGCATGCTAAATCTTTGCATCCCGTTTAACACCATTGAAAACTACAACTCGAAACTCTCTGGCAATGGCTGGGTCGGATACGGCAAAGCCACGCCAACCGAGGAAACCCGGCAACGGGTCTCCTCCAGCGTCGATTCCGCTCCGGTGGATGTCGTGGTCACTTTGGCACGCTCCAAAATCCGCACCGCAGATCTCCTGGACCTGTCAGTGGGAGACATCATCACGACGGAAAAAGAGACACAGGAACCACTCGAGTTAGCGGTCCAAGATGTTCCCAAGTTCCATGCCAAGCCGGGAGCCTTCAAGGGTAGAAAAGCGGTTCGAATTGAGTCGATCCTGGAGAATCCAACTCAGCGAAAATAGGGGTTTCAGGGGCGTCGGGAGCCGCGGAATTGGCTCCGAAACCCACCACAGAGGCCTTGAAAGGCTAAAAACACTGAAAAACACTGGTTTTTTTGCCCAAAGCCGGGTTGCATGGATTGCCAACCAGACATAACACTTTGCCGTATAGCAGTCGCGAACGAGCCGACTGACGCGCTGCATGACCCAAAACACTCATTCACCAAAGGTTCTCACGATGGCAAAAGCTGCGCCGAAAGCCCCCACTAAAACACAGATCCTGGCCAATATCGCGGAAGAGACGGAGCTTCCTAAGAAGGACGTTGCTGCGGTTTTTGATGCACTCGCTGGCGAAATCGAAAAAGCGATTTCCAAAGGCGGTCCCGGACAATTCGCCATCCCAGGTCTTTGCAAGATCGTCCTCAAAGACGTTCCCGCCAAGCCGAAGCGAAAAGGTCGCAACCCAGCGAATGGTGAAGAAATTTGGCTCAAGCCAAAGCCAGCAAGCAAGAAGCTGACCATCCGTCCATTGAAGGGCCTGAAGGAAATGATCTAATCGTCCTGCATCGACGGTTGATCCTTCGACAAGCCGCGGAGCCAACAGATTCGCTGAGCCTCTTCAGCGATCCGGGCGTCATCCGTGGCTTTTGTTGTGAAAAGTCCACCAGACGCGTTGGCAGGGCCTCCAGAACGTTGTTTTCTACATGCAACGGCCCTCCCAACGCCCCACAAGGGAAATCTCCCGCTGCCGAAGCTGAGAGTTTCCCAGCCACCGCCTCGAGAACCGCTCGGATACCGCCATCACCGCCCAGGCTTTGGGATCCCCGCCTGTTGCAAACTCGGTCATGGTAACGCAGGGTGCTACAGTTCGCTGCCGAGTACTTGATCGATTGTCGAATGATCTAACTTGCCGTCATCAGCGAGCTCATCTCCGGCGGAATTCGTGATCACCAATGACTCGCTGACCTCCTGCATCGCGGAGTCGATTGCCTGAGGTTGCGTGCCGCCCATGGGCTCTGAGGGCTGCACTGCTTCCTCTGCAAACCACAGATCACCTTCTTCGGTCAGCAAGACGGCAGCATCAGTCCGCAACGCGGTGGACGAGCTACTCGCCGGCATAACATTGGACTGCACGGCAGCGGGAATCGACTCCCCTTCCGCTTGAGTCGCACCGACTGAAACCACGATTGGAGCGATCTCCTCGCCCTCGCCACCATTTCCAGCATCGCCGGTGGTATCCTCGGAAAACTGGAGGGCATTGAAGTCAATTTTTAGCAAACGTTGTTCTGCGATGACTCCACGCACCTCGACCGCTCCACTCGATTCGAGTGGTAGTGTCGCGACCTCGGCCCGGTCGACGGTTCCCCCATTTTCTTCGACCTCAACGGTTCGTCGGATCGTTACCGAGTTCGAATTGGCATCCAATTCAACAACTGGCATTTCTGAATCATCGAATCCGGAGGTTGGTACGGTTAAATCGGGGGTGCTCCCTGGTTTAATCACGAACAAGACCGAATTATTTGAAGCCGATCCAAGCCAGTCACGAATGCTTATGAATTCAGCTTTCAGCGATCCTAATTCGGAATCGATCGACGCATCTCCGTCATCGGGGCTGGAGGTGAAAGGAATTTGACGAGGCTCGTCGCCGTTCTGTAGAAACGGGATGGCGGGCACTTCAATCGTGTAGTCGCCAGGCAATAAGTCTTCGAACACAGCTCTGTCGTCCGAGTATTGCACTGGCTGGTCAACGCTCTCACCGAGTTGGTTGGTTCCGACAAGTCGTAATCCATTGACACGTGATCGAACGGCTCGCTCAGGAACATTCAAAACAAGATTTCTGGGAGCAAAGTCCGTGATGTTCAACGAGATCGTGCCGGTGCTCTGGTTGACCTCATCAGAAACTTGATAGGTAAAGGAGTCACTGCCAACAAAGTCGTTGGCGGGCAACGTGTATTGAAGTGACTCGCCGTTGATCAGCTGAACTGTACCACCCTCACTCGTGGAACTCTCAAAATCGGAAATCGACAGATTTTCACCGTCGTCAACATTCAGAGGCAAATCATCCAACGAGAACACGATGGTCGGACCAGTCGCTCGATTCAAATTAACCGTTGGGCTATCGATTGGCGGCGGATCATTAACTGCAGCAACAGTCACGATGACCGTCGCCACACTCAGCCCGCCACCTTCATCGCGGATGGTATACGAAAAAGTCTCGGTACCGTTAAAATTCGCCGCGGGTGTGTAAAGAACTTGACTTGAATCATCACTGATCCGGACGCTGCCGCCTTGGTCAGGCGTTCCCACTAAGTGAACTACAAAGGTTTCGTTATTGACATCTGGCAGATCGTTGGAAAGCACATCCAAAGCCGTTTCAGGATCATCCTCGGTGAGATTATCAAAAGTATCATCGACCGCACTTGGTGGATCATCCTCGGACACGACGTTGACTGTTGCAATCGCCGTCTGAGTCAAATCACCATCACTGACGGTGTATGCGAACGTCTCGGAACCGGTAAATCCAGTTGCCGGCGTATAGAGAACGCCCGTCCCGTTACTTGCAATTTCGACGGTACCGCCATTGGAAGCCTCGCCCACTGCGGTGACGCTTAAAGCTTCCGAGGCGTCGGGATCGGATGTATCGTTCGCAAGCACATCCAGCAAATTGTCAGTCGAATCGATTACGACATCGAAGGCATCCGCGTTGGCGGTTGGAGCATCGTTCACCGGTGTCACGGTAACCGTCACAGTTCCGCTTGACTGAACACCGTTATTATCGCCCGCCAAGTAAGTAAACGTAGTCACTCCGTTGAAGTTAGCCGCGGGAGTGAACCGCACGATATCACCATCACGCGTCACCGTCCCACCTTCAGATGGTTGAGTGACCGAAACGACAGATAACGTAGTCGCATTCGAGAAGATTTGGTCATTGGCCAGAACATCGATATCAGTCTGTCCGGAGTCCTCCGCAACGGTCACCGCATCGTCGGCGACCAAAAAAGATTGACCGATTGTCAGCGTCGCCCCACCGAAGGCAATTGACTCTGCCGGAACTTGATCATCTTCGCCATAGATCAAGAACTCGCTATCGACTTCATCGGCCGGCTCGCTGCGAATGGTAACCGTTCCGGTCGCTAAAGCTTCCATTCGGATGGTTGCGATTCGGTCTTCACTGCGTTGTGTCGCGGAAAGCGAACTATTGACCGCACCGATTTCATCAATCAAGCCAGTTAAGAGTTGCCCTTTCCGAACCAGCGTAAACTGATCGTTGTATTCGATCGTCGCACCAGACACCGGTTGCACCAATTGGCTATCGAACAAAATGTCTGCATAGGCGGCAAAGACGCCAGGAGTTCCGGCAAATCTTGCATCTTCAGCGACAATGTCTAGGAAGAACTCATCACCGATAGCGAGAGAATCGACAGGATTACCGTCCAAACTTCTCAAATCCAAGCGAATCCCTGCCAAAGGCTCCCCGGCGACATTGACATCAAACGATTCGCTGCGAGTGTTGCCAGCGGCGTCGGTCAATTCCAACACGAATGAGTTCGGGCCGATCTGTTCGCTGGTCGGTGTCCATTCAATGATTCCGGTCTCGGCAGCGATGGTAGCACCCACGGGGGCCGTTGTAAGGACATACGTCAGACCTTGCCCCTCTTCATTGCTGATCAAGTCGGTGATGAATGGCCGATTAGCATTGGCTTGAGTCAGAGCAGAGTCAGTTACGGCATCCGGAGCAACAGAATCGTATTGCAGAGTCAGCGAAGGCGACAATTCGCTTGTGTCACCATCGATCGTTTGGCGAGCCGCGAGCTGGTAAGTCCCATCACCTAAAGCGGCGATATTGTTTGTCGTGACCGTTACCGTAGCGCCACTAGCCAACGCGGTACCAATAACCGCTCCATTCTCGGTATTGACGATTTCGACAGTAGCTCCAGCAGTGACTCCACCGACCAGGAACGACAAGGTCCCCTCGTTGGTTAGATCGTCAGCATCATCGTTCCCACTGTCACTTCCCGCGAGCAGGTCAACGAAGGTTGGTGCGATCGCAGGCTCACCCTCAAAGGTGAACGCGACTCGCTGGGTGTCTTCATCAGATCCACTATTTCCAAACACACCGGGCCCCGGTCGGACGCCAACATTAACATTGATCGTGCCACTGAATCCACTCGCCGGCTCCACAGTTACCAAACCGGTCACTGAATCGGCCGAAACCGTTGCGTTGGAGGCACCAGAAAGGGATTGAGCGAAGTAAGTGACTGCGTCCCCCTCGACATCCACGCTGGACAATTGAAGCTGGGCGGTGGTGTTGGCTGGCGTGGCCGCCGGAGTGGGTATCGGATTCAAAAAGGGTTGGCTATTGGCCGTGTCATTCGAAACGGTTACCTGAACCGTTTCTGAGTGGGTATTGCCGTCTGAATCGGTGACGGTGAAAGTGACATTGGTCGTTCCTGTACCGCTTCCGGTCGGCTTAAGCATCACGACTGAGTTCTCGTCGTCTGAGAAGACGTCGATCGATGTCATGGTAACGTCGATATCTGGCTTTTGTGACGATCCTGTAAAACGTG
>JAYZAR010000426.1:0-81828 GCA_036339635.1 Planctomycetota bacterium
GATAGATCTGCAGCCAAGCCGCGAACATTTCCGTCCACTTTGCACTGCCAAATCAAGCGACCGTCTCTGCGATCCAACGCAACGACCTGATTTTCACCCCCTGCGACGACGAGATTCTCCGTGGCGATCAAGACATCATCCAAGTCGCTTTTGTATTGCCACTGGACACCAACCTGAGTGAACTCCTCAATCTTGCGACGAGCTTCCGCTAACTTCGCTGGGTCACGGCGAGCATCTCGCTGCTTGATAAACCACTTCTGCTTCTCCTGGCTCGCCCGGGCATGCTCCGCTCGGTTAACTGAAAAAATCCGCTCGCCATCAACCAAGTAAGCCATGTCGTCAGCTAACACCATCTGTCGGCCATTGATATAGGCTTCCCCGACATTTCCGGAAGCTTGATCCATTGCCAAAAAGTGATGGGGGCCCCCAGCGTAAATTTGGCCATCTCCCAACACCGCTTTGGTTCCACCAACCACACCACCCGCAGTCGTCCGCCACGAATAGGATCGCTTGAACACGATCTCGCCCGTTTTCTTTGATACGGCTACTGGAAGCGATCGCCCCGAAGGCACAAATAGATGGTCTTCGCTTGCCAACAAATAACCTTGCGGAGATAAATCGTTTCGACCTGCGTCTTGTTGGCTGATCGCGTCATTTCGCCAAACAATGCTGCCATCATGTGCGTTCACCGCGCAGAGATAAACATTTTCATGCGGGAAGATCCCGGCACCAAAGTAAGCAGTGTCACCATCAATCAAGACACCCGTTCGCACCGGCCAACGCGCAATCATCTCGCCCCGCGCCAACAGCAAATCTTCGCGTGGCCCGACGCGCATCTTCCAAACGACCTCGCCATCTTCTCTGTTCAGGCAGTAAACGAAGCCATCATCTGAACCAACATAGACATTACCGTGCGCCAAGGTCGGCGCTAATCGAATCGCGCCCTCAGTGTAAAAATCCCAAATCGTTTTACCCGTATCGGCATCGACACAATAGAGCATGTGATCGACGCTGCTACCGTAATAAACTCTTCCATCCGATATAACAACTTGCATCGCCGCATCGAAATCAACTCGATGCCGCATCTCGTGGCCCTCGATCAACTCCGAACGTGGACCAGCCCACGCCTTCCGCGGCTTGGCGGGAGCTTGACGGGTCCAAGCCAGCGTCAAATCCCCGACAACCGATTCCGACGTATGACCAGCTCGATCATTCCCATTCAGGTAGGACGTCCACTCCGCGAGCGTCGGTGTTACCGTCAGAAAACAGGAAACCAAAGCAGCAAAACCAAAGCAGCGGTAGATCATGACGGTTTCCCCATGGATCGATCGTAAACGGTGCCCCTTCAAAGTTCGGTCGCCATTATACGATGTTTTTAAGCGTCAACGGTTATGTCTCAATCGGGACCAGAAAGGCCCGTATCTCGTTGCCCGCTGAAAGCGGTTTCGCGATTTGGAGATAGGAAGCAGCGGTTGCTTAACCCACCACTTTCAACGCAAATGAAACCGGTCATTCCAACCCCAACGAAGATTGAATGTGGTGCTGCATCGACCGCTAAGCCGCAACACTAAGACGCACCCGATTGATTGCAAGGTTCTGGCCGATTGCTGAATCACACCCAGTTGCTGAATCACACCTCGATCGCCTAGCGCAATCGCAAGCTGTCGACAGCCAAGATTTTCCAGCTCCTGGCGTCTGCTGCCGCGTCTTCGATTGAATTGACTGGTTCACCAAATATCACAGTCACCCTGGGATCATTGAGACAGATCAAATCGGCATCGAAAAGGTCGACTGGGAATTCATGTGGGACAGACGCTGGATCCAGGACAACTGGCACTCGAGCTTTACGAGCCATCTTTACCGCCAACACCGTCTCGACCGAGATTTCCAGCTGGACAAGCAAGGTATCAGACGGTTCGATCAGACTGCGTGTGGTCAGCACACCTTCATGATCCAGCCGGGTATTGGAACCTGAAACCGCCAAGATCACGTTTTGCCCACTTGATTCGACGGCGACGATCACGACCCCACTGGCACACCCCAAAGTCACCTACACGGCGAAACCGTCAATCTGATGATGCTCCAAATTTCAATGTGTTTCACGCCGAGTTGCCACGAGCCGGCTTGCACTGGCTGTCAGTAATCCCCTACTGAAAGAGGATTTGTTGCCAATGCAGCCAGCCTTACCGCCCACTTAAACTGCGGCGACAGCGATAAAAGAGAACGATTCCTCCCAAGATTTGAACGCGATGCATTTCTGCCGAGTAGTGCGACTGCCGATGCTCATCCTGCTAATGTGCGGTGTTTGTCCAATTCAGGCCACCGAACCCATTCCTATCTCCGAGCAATTGACGACCTACCAGCAGCCGCCGCAGGAACTCGAACTGAAGCGTTTCAAAAAGCAGGCATTACAAAGTGTTTCGTTCAGCACTGGTGGTCTCTTTGAATTTGATCAGCAACAGCTCAACACCTCGTTTCTGGATGTTGCCATCGGCAGTGGGATTCCGCTCGGGAGCTTCGACGACATATTAGCGGTGACGCCTCGCTTTCGAATCGATTGGATCGACGCAGCCGCCGGTCTCGAAATCCCCGATCATTTGTATGAATTCGAGATACAGTTTTTCTATCGCCGTCCCATTCGGGATCGGTTGTCCTTCCTCACCATTGTGTCGCCCTCGATCCGTAGTGACCTAACGACTAGCAGCAATGCGTTCCGAGTCTTTGCACTTGGGCTTTTCAACTGGGATTGTGTCCCAGATCGTTTGACGTTGTCGCTCGGCGCGGTAATGCTAGGCCGCGCTGACCTTCCAGTCCTGCCAGCCGTGGGAATTGTCTGGACGCCCAATCGCTGGACGAAGTTCGATTTACGGTTTCCGCTCACAAAACTATCATTTCGCCTCGCCAAGAATGGCGGCCATAGCGAAACCTGGGCTTACGCATCCGGCGGTATTGGCGGAAACACATGGGCCGTCACCCGCAACACTGGTCAGACCGATGAATTATCACTACGGGATTATCGCTTTTCGATCGGCGTCGAGCGTCTTGTGGATGGCGGTGGCGGTTGTTTTCTGGAAACCGGCATCGCACTTGGTCGCCGCCTCGAGTACGAACGCGACACCACCAAAATTGAATTTGATGACGCCGCATTGATCCGCGGCGGATGGCGTTATTGAACTTGGTATTTCGCCCAACAATTAGCTCGTAAACGCAGCAATGAATCTGAACCATTGCTGATGGGTCGGATCTATCGACTTGCGCCGCCGAGTTGGATCACTACTTGTAAAACTCGGGGGGATGTGGCCGGACGCCAAGCTTCTCGTAGTTGAATCCCGCCTTGAGTGGCTGATATTCGCCGACGGTTTCCACAGAGTTGTCAGGGTTTATCTCCGCTTCCATGCCGAGTCCCCAATACACGGCATTCACAGTCAGCCGTTTCACACCAGCGTTCTCAAAATCCTCGGCCGAACCCATCGTGAAGTGGAAGATCCGGGTCGGTCGACCATGTTTACCAGTCCATGTTTTTGTCCAGGCTACGGGTAGCGGTTCTTTACTCTGGTTCGGTGCTGCATCGGGTTCAAGATTAATGAGTGGCTGCCCCAACACCAAGGCTTTGCAATCTGTGGGGAACGGTGAATCCTCATTGTGGCAACGGTAGACATCAGATGGACCCCAGATATCGTCCACGCCCGTCAGGATTGGATGCGTTTGGTTTTCCTTCACGATGATCCCACGCGTTGATTCGCGATGCCAACCGCCGTGGTGCCCCATGAAGGTCCCACCAAGCAACTCACGCAATGAGACTCGATTGCCATCGTGCATATAAGGCTTACCACCCCAGAAACCATGATTTGCGGTTCGCAAAGCAATCAACGGCTTTCCAGAGTCGAAGTAGTCGTGAAAATGCTGCATCTGGTCGTCGGGAAGTTGCATAAATCGAGACAACCAGATGACACAATCAGCGTCGGCCAACAGATGTAGCCCAGGAATATGATGGCGTCTAGTTTTATCCTTGAAGGGCGCAGGCAGGGTCGGATCAACTTCGCCTTGATCGTTCACCGAAAATAACACCGTACAATCAAATCCATGACGTTTTGACAGCACCTTTGCCAACATAGGCATCGACTGTTCACTCCGGTATTCCTGCTCCGCAGCAACCAGAACCACGTGCTTCCCTTTGCCTGGACCTGTGTCACCCGTATACGTGAGCCACGCTTCGCTGGCAGTTTGCAAACCTTGTGATTCAAACAACTCGGGCGTTACAGCTTTGGCGTGAGCGATCACAAATTCGGTGAGTTTTTCATTTGTAAACCACCCCGACCACATATTGTGTCCCTGCCCTTTCACCACATCGAGCTCCATGCTGCCGCCGAGTGCTTTGTATCGCTCTGCAACCATCCCTGAATTTGCTGCGAGGGGAACAACTTTGTCATGGTCACCATGCGTGTGGAATACTGGAACTTTGGCTTGGGCCAATGCTTCCAACCGATCGATTGGATTGTGATTCGCTAGCTGCTGTTTCAACTGCTTGGGCGTCAACCCGTAAGCCCCACTTGCTCTAGCCAAACCGGGATAGCTTTCCAGATTGCACACAGGATAGATACCAGCGATTCCGCCTACCGCTTTTGGATTCTCGACCGCCCAACTGTAGAGCATCAACCCACCACGACTTCGTGCCAACAAAACGGGGCGCGTACTAAACTGACGCTCCCTGACCAGGTGGTTGTAGAGCGCGCCATACAAATTTCGCCCATCTGGGCTACCGTACGATTCGCCGACATCGATACCAGCAACCGCGATACCCGCCTTGGCAAACCGTTCAAACATCCATACTTCTGCCTTGCTAGGCAAACCCTTCAGGGTTGGCGCGTACCAGACCCAAGGTGCATTTGGCATGATCTTCTCGGGGGCAATGACGAAAGCATCATGGCCGTCAAGACGAAACGATTCTCCGGTCAAAGGTAGGATTTTTTTGCCAGGTGAAATCTCCTCCGCCGGAACACCGCTGAAGCCACCAGTCAACAGCAAACCGAACGCAAGCAACCAGTGAATTGAACGATTCATAACATTCCAAATATGTAGAAAGAATTTCCAACAAGACAGAATGACTTAGACTCTCGATCTTTTGTGGGCATATTCTGCCATTTTTTCGCTAATTTCACGACCGCCATGCAGGAGCCGCGATCGCTGGTATGCTGAGTGGATCCGATCTGCCAATTTTCGTTAATCTGGTGGTTCAATGACGATAGTTTTTTTCGCAATTGGGTTCGTTGAAAGTCGCAGTGGAGATCCATGAAGTCAAAAAACGGGAAGTCCCTCTTTTGCCTCATTGCCTTACTCTTCGCTTTACAGATCCCCGCATCTGCACAACAGAGCGTTGAATCCGAACCGTCGAGCGATCCGAACGCGCAGGGAATCTCAACAGCGGATTCGGATGAATTGACGCTTAATCAACTGAAGGCAAGTGGGTCTCGCCAAGCAGATGGCCAACAACGCTCAAATGACCCGAGTTCGGTCACGTTGTTCGATCTGAAGCAGCATTCGGAGTCAAGAAAGGCTCCGGAGCCTCAACTCGACGTTTTTCAAACAAGAATTTCGCCTATCCTCCAACGAACTTGCGTTCCATGCCATGGCCCTGATCAGGAAGAAGGCAACATTCGAATCGACACACTCGATCCAAACTTAGTCCAAGGTGAGGACGTCCCCTGGTGGCTCGAGGTTTTCGCCGTATTGAGCAATAGCGAAATGCCACCTCCCGACGAAACGGAATTGTCGGATGGTGATCGAAACGAGGTCATTGATTGGCTTTCGACTGAGATCCAAACCGCATCCGCAGTACGTCGTTCCTCCCAGGAATTCAGTTCATTCAGGCGGATGACGCGCTACGAATACAACTATGCCTTGCAAGATTTACTAGGACTGCCGCACGACTTTGCCAAGGATCTGCCTCCGGAACCAGTTTCCGAACATGGCTTTCAAAACAATTCAGAAATTTTGCATATGTCTGTCATGCAGTTTGAGCTGTACCGAGAATTGGCTCGCAACGCGCTACAGACAGCGATAGTCCGCGGTGAGCAACCGAAGCCATTGTATTGGGGAATCACGATGCAACAGGCGGCCGCTAGCTATTGGGAAACACAAGAATCGGAACTCGAAAAAATCCGGCAAGAACACCAAGGGGACGACAAAAAGCTGGCGCAACATTTGCGAAACAAGATCGCAAGCTTTCAAACTCGACATTCTCGCGCCCACTACCGCAATGAAATCAATGGTAGAACGGCAGTGGCGAATTGGCGTTACGCCGGCGCCAAATATGCACACAAACCAAGTTCGATCCGTCCAGAAACCCCCGACAGCTCAAAGTGCGTTGCGGTAATTCCACCAAAACAGAGGTTGATTGTAGAACTGGGAGATCAGATTCCTGAAAAAGGAATGCTGAGAGTTCGCTTTCGTGCATCAAGGTCCTCAACCGAAAACGTTTCCATCCCCAGCCTACAACTGGAATTTGGTTGGCAGGCGAGTAATGACTCACAAGCCACTGTACGAATCAGTGATCACGAGATCTTGGTCGATGCCCCACCGGGGAGTCCCAAGTTCTATCAGTGGGACATTCCATTGGGTGATATCTACCCCCGCAATACAGTTCGCAAAGTGAACAAACTGGGTGACTTACCAAGTCCATCTGAGTATCTCAAGTTCGCCAACAGCACTGCGTCACAGGGTGATGTCCAAATTGACTTTATTGAAGTCACCGCACCGGTTTATGAAACTTGGCCTCCGACTTCGCATACGCGCATCTTTATCAACCGCGATGGGCAATCTCCCGAATTGAGCGATGCCAAGGAGATCCTTTCAAGTTTTATGCACCGAGCCTGGCGACGACCAGTAACAACAGAGGAGATTGAACAAAAGCTTTCCTTGTTTACGAAGATTCGGCCCCAATGCGATGACTTTCAAGAGGCGATGACCGAAGTCCTGGCAACGGTGCTCTCATCACCAAAATTTCTGTATCTCAGTCAATCGAATCGCGAAGACAACGACGGAAATCGGAAAGAGAACCAGTCGATTCATAACGGGCGACCACAAGCTCTCACCGAACATGAACTTGCGACCCGAATGGCAGTGTTCTTATGGTGCAGCATACCGGACCAACAGTTATTGGACCTCGCTCAAGATGGCAAGCTGAGTGATCCAGCAATCCTGGACAGTGAAGTCGAGCGGATGCTCACTGATGTTCGCTCACACCGGTTTGCCAAACACTTTGTCCGACAATGGCTTGACATGCAGCTTCTCGATTATCTGCAGGTTGATCGGAAAGACTACCCTCAATTCGATCCAACACTCAAGGAAGCGATGCAAGAGGAACCGATCGCCTTTTTTTACGAGGTGTTGCAGCAGAACCACAGCATTCTCGATTTCCTGCATGCTGATTACACAATGGCGAATGAAAGATTGGCACAACACTACGGCTTGGAGAATGTCTTTGGAAATGAGTTTCGTCGAGTAGAGTTGGATGCCGCAGATCAGCGAGGTGGCCTCCTGACTCAGGCTGGCCTGTTAGCGATGAATTCAGATGGAAAGGATTCACACCCATTGAAACGAGGCATCTGGTTGCTGGAGAATTTGTTGGATGATCCGCCGCCACCACCACCCCCCGCCGTACCTGAAATCGACATCGCGGATCCTGCGATCGCTAAACTGACCCTAAAACAACGAATGGAAGATCACCGCAGACAAGCAGCTTGTCGGTCGTGTCACATGAAGATCGATCCATGGGGGATCGCGCTGGAAAATTTTGACGCGATCGGTAGTTGGCGTACTCACGTGCAAGGCGAAGTGGTCGATGCTTCAGGTATCCTCTTCAACCGACAACGCCTCGACGGTGTCGACGGATTGAAGCGTTATTTACTAACAAATCGGCAAGATCAATTCACGCGAGCAATGGTGTTCAAACTGACAGGTTACGCACTTGGCCGACCGTTGAGATTCGCTGATCGAGCAGAAATAGATTTCACCACGGCGAATCTTCGGCAAAAGGGTGACGGCCTGGTCACACTGATCAAACTGATTGTTAAGTGCGACCTCTTTCAAACGAAGTGATTGATCCGTGTCTTCGCGATGCTGCAATGGGGAGCATCAACAAAATACTTGGACTCACCAGATAGAGTGCTCTCAATCACTGGAGCTAAACATCACCCCAGATCTCAAAGCATTCGTTTGCTGATTAGCGTTTTCCTATAAATCAAGCGTTCAAGAGACTCCGCTATTGATCACGGTTGGCCAACGAAAGACAATCATGAAAGACGTCAATCCCAAGGGAAATCCAGTCATGTCCGCCCACCTTCATACACTTGACCGCCGCCGTTTCCTTCGCGGTACCGGGATCGCTCTGGCATTGCCTTGGCTGGAGTGCACTTCAGCATTTTCGAACGAATCAGGTTCGGCAAAATCACGCAAGCGACTGGCTTGCTTCTATCAGCCGGATGGTGTGCCAATGCCGTTACCTGAGGATCCTGCGTACACTGACTGGTCCTGGTTTCCGCACGGTGGCGGCAAGGACTTTAAGTTCACAAAATGCTTAGATCCCTTATCGCCTTATCGGGACGATCTGACCATTCTCTCGGGATTTTCTCATCCTGCATCACGAGCAATCCACGGTCACTCCAATGCCGACCAATTCCTGACCGGCGCAGCAACTGGTCCCGCTGGAACCTACCAGAACTCGATTTCGATCGATCAAGAATACGCGGCTCACATCGGTAATCAAACTCGCATCGGGTCACTTGTTCTCAGCACAGACGGCGGAATAGGCACCCCACGTGGTGCGCACACGCTTTCTTTCAACCGAAGTGGCCGAGCGATACAGGCCGAACATCGCCCAAAACGAATATTCGACAAACTCTTTGTCAAAAGTGATCAACAAGCGGCACATCGTCTCGCACTGAGCAACAGTGCTCTCGATGACCTGATGGCAGATGCTCGCGATCTGCGACATCGATTGTCTCAGCATGACCAGCGAGCTCTCGATGAATATCTGGATTCCGTTCGCGAAGCCGAGCTTAAAGTCGAGAAAGCCAAACGGTGGATGGACATCCCTTTACCGCAGGTCGACACCGATCACTTGAAACTCGACATCACGATGGATGACCCAAGAGGTTATCTGCGAACAATGTTTGAATTGATATTCCTTGCTTTCCAAACCGATTCCACGCGTGCCGTTACCTATCAACTTGGGCGGGAAAACGGAATCGGTGTTAGTGATTATCTTGCTCGGGCAGTCGGCTTCACACTGACCCATCAACTTTCGCACGAGACAAAAGATCCAGGCGGCTGGAAGAATTTTGGAACCTACTGCAACTTCCTTAGCGAAGAATACGCACGCTTCATCGGCCGACTAAAAGATGCGCCCGAACCGGGTGAAACCGGCAACATGCTCGATAACACTTTGTTGCTTTTCGGCTCTGCCTCGAGTGCGTTCCATCTGTCTCGCAACTATCCACTCATCCTCACAGGTGGAAAAAATATGGGTTTCCGGCACGGCCAATACCTCAATTACGCCGGTCAGAATCCCCAGGGTGGTGCTTGGTCAGGCGGCCAAGAACCATGGCAAAAAGAGGTCGCTCACGAAGATATCCCGCTGGCAAATTTGTTTGTCACGATGCTGCAACGACTCGGTGTCGAAACGGAACATTTCGCAGATAGCACCGACACATTCGATGAGATTTGACGGTCAGTCATCACGAAAGCCCAAACAGCGTCACAAAGACCCAAGCATCCGTATCATGTCCAGCTATCAATGAGGCTGAAACTGCTGCGAAAAATCAATGATCGCCATCTAGGGATCCGGATGCACAGGTTTCTTCATCCTTGAGTTTTTTTCGCTTCGGCGGCAACAAGGCTCCACTGCAGGAATCAATCGCTTCCGCCCCGGCAACCACCATCTTGGTGCTTAAGGAGTTCCGGTCGGAGGGCCGGGTCACAGTCAGTACGAGCTTCTTAGTTGCCATGAAAACTTTGCCTGCATAGTAATGCCGGGAGTTCGGATTCCTGACGATTCAATTTTCTGAATTGCTTGTAAGCTATTTGCGTTAAGACTGTATTACCTCTAAGATCCCAAACCGGTCATATCAATACGAGCAAGTCTCAATTTTCAATCGATTGGCGCTTCATAGGCGGCGCCCTTTTTTGCCGGGTCACGATCTTTCCACACTTCGCCGTCGGGAAATTGGTGTCGCTGCACGAACTCGGGAAGAAACTCCAGGCCCCAACCGTGTGCCGTTGGTGCTACGTAGGATCCTTCCTTGATCGATACTGGATGCTGAACTGCTGTTTGCAGAAAATCGATGTACTCGATCAGTTGAGTCTTGGAGTGCCCGGCTACTGCGATTTGGTCCCACATCCCGTAATGCTGAATCATATTGCACAACGCAATTCCGCCACCGTGTGGACAAACTGGCACATCGTATTTCGCAGCCATCAAAATAATTGCGATCACATCGTTGACCCCCGCCACCCGCACAGCATCGATCTGGCAATACTTGATCGCCCCACTCTTCAACAATTGTTTGAAGATGACGGGTGATGCAGCTTGCTCACCGCACGCGAACCCGAAACTGGCGTCAGCAAATGTATCGGCGAGCTCCACGTAACCTAGCACATCATCACGGGCAATAGGCTCCTCGATCCATTTCAGGTCGAACGGTCGATACTTTTTAATATGATCTTTGGCCTCGTTCAGTCCCCAATACTGATTTGCATCCACCATCAGGTTGCAATGATCCCCAATCGCTTCTCGCATAAAACGAATTCGTGAGACGTCTTGCTGGGAATCCCGACCAACCTTCAACTTAAACGAATCAAAACCCTGTTGTTGTAGTTTCTGTATCGTCTTCAAAATCTCCTCGTCACTTAGGCCCAACCACCCGGCGGTACAGTATGCCTTGGGGCCACGATCTCTCATTGCATATTCCCGCTGCGACAAATCGTTTTGCCTCGATCTTAGGATCGTGATCGCTTCGTCTCGAGTTAACGCATCGCTGATGTTTCGCCAGTCGATGCAGTCCGCAATGAATTCTGGCTCCAAATCGACGAGCAATTTCCACAGCGGTTTCTCTACCGATTTTGCCCAAAGATCCCACATGGCATTCAGAACACCGCCTGCCGCCATCCTAAAGACACCGTCATGCAGCCAACGCAATTGATGGTGGTCGATCAGTCGGCGATAAAGCCTGAGGGGGTCACTCGCAAATTCCTCCAAACTGACCCCAACAACCAACTGGCAAAGATCCTGAATGCCGTAGCAAATCCAATCGGTACCGGCGCCGACCGTGAAGACGACCGAAACACCGCGCAGACCGGAATCTGTTTCCAATTGGAGTATAGCGGAAGAGTAATCAGGTTCCTTATGGAATGGATCCGATCCAAGCAACTGGTCCGAAGTGGGAACACGAAGGTCGACTACTTTCGCAGAAACGATTTTTGGTGAGAGATCAGACATATGTCGAATGACTTTCGCCAGATGCGGCCCAACCTCGAATCGGTCAGCCCTTTTAAGTTTGGAATTGCAAGACCATGAACCAGCTTGTCAAAGATTTGGTCCGTCCGCCAGTCCGTTGGATATCGAGGGCTACTTTCAAGCCAAATCTGACGAGTCAAATACCTGCATCAGTAACACCAATATTGATGCATTCCAGAACGCCACCACAAAAATCAAATCATTCGTATTGCCGAGTAGCAGTTATTCGATACCGCCGGTACGATTTTGATTGTTCGTCGCAGGATCCACACTGAACGGGAAAATCCCTTGGAAAAACCCAATACTTCACACGCTCGATCGCGAGCGATTCTTGGACTGGTCGCTACCAACGCGATGTGGGGATCCTCATTTCCAATTATGAAATGCCTGAACTTGGAAATGGATGAGCATTTCGGGGTCACCGAGCTAACTGCCTCCGCCGCACTTCGCACGGGATCCGCAGCTTGGCTGATCGCGATCCGATTTGCGGTCGCGTTCGTTCTTTTGATCCTTTTCATGCGCGGAACATTTTCCGGCCTACGCCGCGCCCACAACTATTCTGGCATAGTGATCGGCGCATTATTTTTCATTGGCTTGCTGCTACAAGTGATTGGTCTCGCAACCATTCCCGCCTCGAGGAGTGGGTTCCTCACTAGTCTGGCAGTTGTCTTTACCCCTTTGATCAGCACTCTGGGTCAACGCAAGCTGCCACGTGTAACAGTTCTGCTGGGAGCAGCGGTCGCATTACTGGGTGTCACAATCTTGACCGGCCTCTTGAGCTTTGACGGGGGGCAGCTTTCGATTGCAAAGGAGGGACTCAGCCGATGGACGATCGGAGACACACTGACGACGCTGGCTGCACTCTGCTTTAGCGGTCAAATTCTCTTAGTCGATCGACTGGGAAAACGATACAACTCGGTCGCATTTACACCCAGCATGTTCGCAGTCGTCGCGGTGATGGCATTTGCTGTTTTTGCAGTCTTCAGAGGATACATTCCGGAAGTAACGTCATCACCAGAAAGTGATTGGCTGGCACTCGCAGTGCAGCCCCGTTTCTACATTTTGATTGCACTGCTGTGTATCTTCCCTTCATTAATCGCCTTCGCGCTGATGAACAAATATCAACCTTCCTTATCAGCGGTTCAGGCGGCGGTGATTTATACGCTCGAGCCAGTGTTCGCATCACTATGGGCAATGTTTATCCCCGCCTTGCTAAGTGTTGCATGCTTTGTCACCTATAAGAATGAAGAGTTCAGTATGACGCTTCTCATTGGCGGCAGTCTTGTAATCGCTGCGAATGCGTTGGCCTTGTGGCCAGAACCCAAGTTGGCTATCGATTCAACTGGTGAATCAAATTAGTTTGAAAATTCAAAAATCTGTCTTTGCTAATACTTCTCCATAAATGCCGACGCACCAAAAAGTCACGCTCAGGAATTGGTCCTGCAGCTGTCACCAGGAGATGCTAACCACCGAGCCCCATCGTTTCCCAACCGCCGGCCCGCTTCAACCATTGAATTTCGAGGAGTAACAGGACGACCGCATGGCCGATACAAAGACCAACACAACCTGTTCCGTCGTTTCTTCGGCTTCCGATCAAGATATACTGGTGGATGAAGATTCAAATCGACGACGAACCACAACCGCAGGAGAATACCAGCCTACGGCTTGGTATTTCTGATCTCGACATTTCTGCTCTCGAAGCCAAGGACTAAAAAAATGGACCGACGTGAATTCGCAAGTCAAACTCTTGGCACTCTTTTGACCTACTCGTTACTTGAAACCGTCTTAGGATCAAACGCTGTTGCCGGACCGCTCAAACCGGTCGCCGCAAAGTGGCTCAGCGATATCAATCAAATGAGTCAGGATCTTAAAGGACAGACACTCAAGCAGATCGAGTGGCAGCAGCAAGTCGAACAACTTTTCTCGCAAGTCAACCTGGCCGAATTTCTCTCTTATGTTGACCTGCCGACATTGACCACCAACCTCAAACTCAAGGAGCGCGGCGAGCTTTCATTCCGCGCCAAGTTCCCCAAAGTCGAAGGCTTGCCAACAGATTTAGTGTTTGGCCATCAAATGTTTGCTCTTCGTAAAAACCGATCGGTTGTGCCGCACGGACACAATAATATGGCCACAGCTTTTTTAGTGCTTGAAGGTGACTTCATTGGCAAACATTACGATCGCTTGGAAGACACACGGGAGTACATGATCATACGCCCAACAATCGATCAAACTTTCAAACCAGGCCAATACTCGACGGTTTCAGATCACAAAGACAATGTTCATTGGTTTAAAGCGACGAGTGACAAAGGCTACATCTTTAATATTCATGTTTTGAATGTCGATCCAGAAAACAAACGTAGCGGACGAATCTACATTGACCCAAATGGTGAGAAGCTTTCCGGCGGCCGAGTCAAGGCGGAACGACTAAAGTCAGCAGAAGCGTATCGCAGGTTTGGTTGAGTCCAAAGACAAGTTCTCCGTAGATGACTTCCGGCAGTCAGAAAACCGACACACTTCCAGGCAAGTCAATGAATCCAAACAAGGGAAACAGGTCACCCTTCGGATTTCTACGACGCGGATAACTGTGGATAGAGACCAGCACTCCGAAAGACATGATCTAAATTAAAACGGCCAGAAACAAGCTCCAAAGACCAGATAATCGCGGTCGATTCAGACAAACAACACCTGAACACGACTCCGGATGTCGGATTCAAAATGTTCGTTTTCATACGGGGGACTATGGAATGTCTGCCGATGCCGAACTAACAGTGCCACCCAAGAGTTTTCAATTTCATCGTGACTATGATACGCAAGATTTCGATGACGCCGTTCCTCTGCGGTTTGATCATCAGCTCCCACTTAGCGCATTGTGGTGAACCGAAACGGGACATCAAATACGACACCAAGCACACGCGGAACGTACTCGACTTCTGGCCAGCCTTGACTCGAGCCGATTCAGATCACTCCGATTTTCGGCAAACGGAACCTGGACCAGTTTTTATCTGGTTCCACGGCGGTGGGTTCCAGGAAGGTGATAAGAGCCAGCTCGAAAAAAACCGAGCGACGATGCTTCAGGCCTACCGAAAATCAGGTTACGCAGTCGTGAGTTGCAATTACCCTTTTCTCGGTGGTGAAATCGACTATCTCGAAATCGCTCGGCATTGCGCCCGAGCAGTTCAGTTTGTCCGCTCCAAATCAAAAGAGTGGAACATAGATCCCAAACGCATCTGCTGTGGTGGTGTTTCAGCCGGAGCTCTCATCAGTGAGTTCCTGGGGTACCACGACGACTTCGCAGATCCAACCGCCACCGATTTGATCCGCCGCCAAAGTTCCCGACCTCGAGTCGTCGTCAGCATCATGCAACCTCGCGGGACAAAAGAGTTCGCATTACGTTTCATGGATCGGGGGGAAGCACCGATCTTTATCTACTCCAATGCGAGTCCCAATGATCGGATTCATCCGCCCTGGGCAGCGATTTCGATACGCGATAAAGCACGAAAGCTGGAAATTCCTTGCGTTGCCCTCGGCGGGGGACGCAACAAACTACCGCAGCCCAAGAATGGGGTTAACTGGTTAGACCTACAATTAGAATTTTGCGAGAAACATTTGGGGCGATAGCATTCAACTCTCTATCCCGCTTCGGGTAGCCCACATACTTACCTAATACCTAATTTGCAGGTGGCCATGCAGCAACACCATGCAGAGGATCCGTGCCGCACTAAGCATAAACAAATAGAGTGAACCCCGGCATAACGCAAAGCTACGAAGTCGAAACATCAAATGCTTTCACAGCGATCACGACTATGACTCACTACTAGTTCTAATACTCACCCAAGTTGACGAAAGCCTCTGCAAAACGCCGGCCACCCAGTGACTTGAAGAGGTCATCGCTTGATTCATCACCTGGACCGGTGGTTTTGAAAAATTCTAATCAGATTGATGCAATCCGATTTGCAGGTCACAATCATGTACCGTTCTCAGCTTGGACGGTTGAAGCGTGTCTTTTCCAGACATGAGCGGAAACGCAACTGAAGCATGTTGCCCGTGGACTGCGATTGCGGATCTCGCCGCCCCAACGAAAGATTGATCAATTGTCGCGCCAACATCTAGAGGTCGACCGAAACAGCAAGGAACTGGAGAACAGTGCAAAACGATGTTGGCAGTGTTTTCGACCGCATGCCACCTGTTTTTGCAACGAAGTACAACCAATAGCCAATCAAACCCCCATAGTAATCCTGCAACATCGACGCGAACGGTTTCATCCTTTCAATACTGCTCGAATTGTCCATCAGTGGCTTCGGCGATGCAAATTGATCGCCGGGTACAATACGGAACTTTCACAGCAATTTGATGCATGACAACTCGCTCGACGAGTGGGGCTTTTGTTTCCCGGTGAAGACGCAAAACTGCTGACTGAATTGAATCCAGAGGAACGTCCAGATCAATTGGTGATCCCCGATGGAACATGGCATCATGTGAAAACCTTGATGCGAGAAATCCCACGATTACAAACGCTACCGAAATATCGCCTCGCACCCACTTCGCCCGGACGCTATCGCATTCGTCGCGAGCCAAATCGTCATGCATTGTCGACACTTGAAGCAACCGTTTCGGCTCTGCACTCGCTGGAACCTGAAACCGTCGGGCTAAACCGACTAACCGATGCTTTTGATCGAATGGTCACGAGTCAATTGAGGGCCCAGACCTCAAACTTTCCCACTTCGAATTGGCCGCGAAATGAACGTCGTCGAAGGGGTATGCCGAATGTACCGAGGGCGCTAACCGGCGATCTCAAAAACGTTGTGGTGGCGTATGGTGAACGAGAACCAGCCCAGCCCGATGCGGCCGATCCTTCTACCGCCGCACTCTATTGGACCGCCGTTCGAATGAGCGATGGCAAATCTTTCCGATGCGCAATTCAGTCAGATTCGTTTCAAAACGAAAATTTGCGAAAGCACCTCCGCCTGCCATTAGAAGACATTCGCAACGCCGTCTCTCGAGACACGTTCCGTGAGCGGTGGCGTCAATTCGTGAGTCCAAACGATCGCGTCGTCGTCTTTCACAATAGCACCGCCGTTCTCTTGGAAAACATGAATGCGAAATTCACCACTCACCTGGTACTCAAGTCATTCGACTTGGCGGCAGCCAGATCAATCATGAATCGTGTGGGAGATCCCAACTCACTACCAACCGAACTACGTAATGGTTCACGTGCGTCCGAACGCTTGGCAAATCTCGTCACACTCGTTAAATACTTAAACACGAATTACGAAATCCATTCCGGGCATCGCCCCGTGGAATGACTGGCTCGCCTGCAACTAATTCTCGAGGCAACCGAGGACCGAGCTCCCAAACAGACAGAATCGTTCGCGCTCCTGAAAGCATGCGAAATGGCGGGCAGGCGTTGCAATTCACTGGTCGCCGAATTTCACGACCCGCGAAAAACGGCCTCTGCTGCCGTTCGCTCATGAGCCTCGCATACGCGATTCGCCCTATCACGTGTAATCTACATCCAACGTACCGCCCACCAATTTTTCCGAATGGCCCTCAAAAATCCAGATGGAATGCTCCCTCGACTCAACTAGACCAATGATGAAGTGCAGAAATACGAATCAGCAGAGCCTATGCTCTCTTAATTGAGTGCGTTCCGGAGCACTGGTTCAAAAATATCTGCCTGTCGCATGAATCCGAGATCATTGGCGTGCGAGCCATCCGTCGCCCCATCACCATCGTCCCCATACAAGTGATCACCTGGAATGTAGTAGAGATCTCCGACAGAGTCCGCTTTCAATTGATCAAAAGCTGCCCGTAGTGATTGGTGGTTTGCTGTGTGATGTGCGTCGCGGCTGGGGAGTATCCAACTATTGGTGTTGCGCCGATCTTCAACCAACACAATTGGCGTATCTGGTTTGGCTGCACGGATCTGTTTGACAAGCGGTACACATTTTTGAGCGACCATTTTGGCATTCATATTCGGCAAGCAATCGATCACATAAATCGCGGCATCAATTTGCACGAGAAAGTCACCGACTTCCCGATCCATTTTTCCATTTCCTGAAAAACCAAGATTCACAACAGGCTGATCGAACCGCCGGCCTAAAATCGCGGTGTGGACCATACCCGGCCGACTCGCGCAAGCGCCATGGGTGATACTGGTTCCGTAAAAAACGATCGGCTTCTTTCGAGGTGCTAATGTTTCAAATTTGCTTTTCGGATCAACTCCGATGCGAAGGAATTCCACCCCATTGTAAAGCGGTAGGTAAGCCGCGTACTCTCGCAAACCGGGCTTGAGTCCACTCACCAATTGCACTTTCATTTCTTTTGCTGAGGGTCGCGTCACCTGAACCCAACGCCACCGGCCGTCGCCATCACGCGCATAGAGATCGATACCACTCACACCGGTCGCGGGCATATGTGGCATGGCAAGATTTGCACTTAACAATTTGTAATGAACATGGATTGCTGTCGCATCTGTTTTGAAACGGACCATCATGCCAGCGGAGTGTCGACTGAGATTCCAAACACTCTTGGTCACTGAACCCTCGGCACTACCAGGAAATCGATCATACCAACGCTTTCTGTCTTGCTCAGGTAAAATTCGCCCCTCTGTTCCCCACGTCTCTACGTCGTACCAGACGAGTCCATCCTCTGCCGGCTTGCGTTCCGACATTTCTGGGTCAAGTTTCCCGATCGAGCTCGCTGCTTTTTCTTGAGCATCGGTGGTCGCCAAACTTCCAAGACTCACCCAAAGGGCGAAAGCCAACATTCGAATCATGGTCAATAAGATAAACTGAGAGAATCGTTGTCCACCAATGCTTGCATTGTACAAAAAATACTATCGTAAGGCATTCAACCTTTTTGCTTCACATTCGCCAAATCAAACCTGAGGAAGTTCATCCAGTCGCTGGTACTCCCTGGATCGGTCCAGCGAACAAACCGAAGGTAAGCGTCTCGAAGAGAGGGACAGGCTACAAAATAGAATGTCAAGTGACGGACAACGCGATTCCCTGTCGGCTGAAAATTGTTCCCGGACGAAATGATTCTGATACACCTCAACCAAACCACCAAACTGCCAAGCCGAATACTTGCTTGTGCCTGATGCAAAACCGCGCGGTGAAAAACATGAGGTACCGTCGGCTATCGATAATCCACCAGCAAATCGGTACATCCTCACCGAAGCGGGAGATCCGACAACGACTCCCCAACAGTCGCGTGGCTCGTATTGAACGCTATCAATCCTTTCATCTCTCTGGTGCTGCGACCGAATTTGAACGACGTTCGGTTATCGCCACCCAATCACCATTTTGAATAGGCTGTCGGGACCTTCAGAATACGACAGCCCACGCGGTCCCATTCAACCAATTGGTCAATCAAAAATTGGCCCTGGCAATGCTGGGCAAGTGGAGACAAGAAGTCGCAATCGCTGAGAATGGAAAAGTTGCACTTTAATTTCGGGAATCTGATTCATTTAACCTAATACTGATGGATTTCCAGATGTCGATCATAGCTGGCTTGACAGCAACAAAAGGGATTCGCAGCCCTGAGCGGGCACGTAGCGTACACACCCTCATCCTTGCGATGACGGCCCATGCGTTAAAAAGTGATCGAGAACGGTGCGTCGCGGCGGGAATCGATAACAATCTTTCCGAGCCAGTTAGAAACAAACGCTCACGGATGTGATTTGATCGGTCGTGGACGGAATAACTGGTCCTGTCGCGACCGAGCGAGATGATCATACGACTCAGCCCTCTGCCTTATTCCAATAGGAAAGTCTTTGGCAGTGACCCGTTATGGTTTTTTATGCGGCTTTGGCAGAGATCACGCCCGAGCGCCATGAATTTGCGTGGAAGTGACGGAGTCGGTTTGCGTTATTCGTATCGAACGAGCGACGGAAAAGGATATCCTGTAACCAAGCGACTCCGGAGAATACTGTATCTCTCACAAAATACAGTCGAAGCTTGATTGACGTGCCATTGCGTCAGAAACATCTCCTGAGCCGTAGAGGTTTTCGCAATCGCATTTCCCGCATACCCAGCATAATGCAATCGCGACCACCGTTGACTTGGGTATTTCCAGATCAGACGAACCCCGCATCGGACTTCGATGCAGTGCTGTCATTTCTGATACGAACTTGGTATCACGTTTTCAAAGTTCACATATCGCCTTGCTCTGAAAAAACATCGGAATTCTCTCCAACTTGAAGCGATGATAAACGCCAAGCGGAAGCAAATTCTTCTGCCGGTGTGAAATGACGTTTCCCGTTGTTCCATGGGATCAGGGTTCGCCTGCGATACTCGATCCCCAATCGTTCGATGACAGTGACTTCGTAGCGGCGGATCCAATCGATAACGTCCAGTGTTAATGTGGCACACGCTCGACGCTGCAAAACGGTGGGTGGATTCAGTATCGGCAAGTCTTCAACGGACCAGGGTGGCGACTCAAGCCTTGCTTGAGTCATGTATTTCGGGCGAAAATCATAGCGCGGCAAGAAAACGCCTCCGTGCTGTTGATCGCCGTAGAACACGCCAAATCCGCGTAGCACCACACATCGCCCCTCCGGCAATTCGAGCTTGTAAATACTTGCGCATTCTTTTCGGTCGGCGGGTGGATTCAAGCGACTAAAACCAATGGCGACCAACCAATTCCCTTCAGGACGCAGAATGTCACGGCCCCAACACCACATCTGTTGATTCAACAAATCAATTGCACGGCCGATCGCTCCCCTTTCCTTATCTTGCTGATCAGGCGTTCGCATTTCGATCGACCTTCTCATTCGCCTCGAAAGTGCTGATCGCCGCAATGTTCGCTAATAACCAAGCCGACGCTGCAACGAGCTGCAACCAATCTCCTATGGAACTTATTCCGTAAGACATGACGCTTCCAATCCAGCAAAGACTTGCGACTGTCTGACCAATCCATTCGATACGCAGTGCACTCAAGAGTATTCTTCGGTTTTCACCTGGCCTTGCGAGTGTCTCACTGTTCTCCGTTAACATGATGCACACTCCTCACCGCAACACGAAAGATCATCGAGATACATTCCCCACTTACGGTAGTTTTCCAGTTCTTCCGCAGCCAAGCCAAGTGAAGTTGCGATCGCCTTTGCCACCACCGCGAACCGTTGCCGGTACTTGTAGATGAAACAGAAAACATGGTGGTCGTGACGGACGGCGGGACCACACAGAAACATTCCTGGCGTGATTGTCGACTCGTCCTGTTCAGACAGTAACGGGAACCCGTCCTCTCGCCGCTCAAATAAATTTTCGACAAGCTTGTGACTCCCCTCGAAACCTCCAGCGAGTAGGGGTGCTACGGGGGTTCGGAAGCGACGTCCATCAACTGCTTCGATTTCAAAGCCCCCATCGAACTGCGACACAGAGTTGACCCTTGTTTCTGAGAACAGTTCGACTTGCTCGTCAAACCACGCCTCACGCATTCGCTCAAGCGAGTAAGTCGATAACGCGATGCTCGGATCAGAACTCTCGTCTTTCCAAGGACAGCGTTCGTCGAACAAGCGAACTCGCTTGTCGCAATACGATAAATGGTATGCCGCATCGACGCCGCTTTCATAGCCGCCGATAATGATAAAATCATCACCTTCTAGATCTTCATAGCTGGCAATCGTCGCTGTGTGCCGACACAACTCACTCCCAACAAAACTTAGCAAACGTGGATATTGGAATTCCCCCGCCGCCCAAATGACATGCTTCGCAGATAGTGTCTGTTCGGTGGTATCGACTCGGAAATCTTCTCCAATCCTGGTGACTCGCAACACATCAGTTTGTTCACGAATCGGGATTTGGAAGAACTGTGCAACCCCTCGCAAATGGGAAGCATATTCTTCACCCGTCGGATGCTCGACTTCCAGGCTGAATGCAGGGGAAACCCCAATCGCGATGGAATTCAAATCAAGCATCCCAATCGAATTTGTAGGAAAGGAAGGCGTGATGAATCGAGTTTCAGCAGGCCAGGCAGCAAACGAGGCACCAACTGTGTGGCGGTCGACCACCGCAAAGTTCTCGATACCTGCATGTCGCAAGGCAACGGAAACACCAATACCAGCCGCGCCCGCTCCGATGACGATCACATCAAATACGCTTTGACTATTCGTGACGCTCATTGCCCAGCCTCAATCGCATTCTCGTCATCCGATTCCAGTTCAATTTCTGGAATTGGGTCCTCGAAGTTGGCCCAAACCTCCGGCCCCTGCGAATACTCCAGATCGGTCAACAAGCAATCATCCAGAATGCTCTCAACACGTTGCTGATCCACGCCTTGGCCGATAAAAACCAGTTCTTGGTGTCGATCTCCATATTCACCAACAAACTTGGATCGAATCTCCTCGCGGAAAGCCTCATACTCTGGCCACTCATCATTAGGCGCCGCCGCCCACCAAAAGCCTGCGAGGTTCATTCGAATTGAACAACCCGCCTGCGACCAATCGTATGCCCAGTCATTCCGCGAGGCGATCCATAAAAGTCCCTTGCTGCGGAGTACACCAGAGAACAGCCCCCCATCCATGTCATCATCCAAAGTCTCGGTTAATCGGCCAGGGTGAAATAGACGATCGCGCTGATACACGAAACTTGAGATTCCATACTCTTCCGTTTCGGTTTCCTCTCCGCCGCGCGGTACAGCCGACCACTGAGACATGACTTCTGCTTCAGCGAGTTGGAATCGCTTGGTACCAAGAATTTTTGCGAGCGACACCTCACTTTCAGTGCAATGCAAAATGTCCGCGTTGGAATTCAGGCGTCGAATGATTTGATCCAGCTGCTCAAGCTCATATGGGCTGACAAGATCGGTTTTATTAATGACCACAACGTTTGCGAAATCAACTTGGTCTACCAGCAAATCGACGATATTCCGGTTGTCCTCTTCACCAAGCCCGATGCGGCGGTCCGAAAGATCATCCCAGGAACCAAAATCCTTCATAAAGTTGCCCGCGTCGACGACAGTGACCATCGTGTCAAGTTCTGCGAGCAGCGAGAGGCTATGCCCTTCTTCATCCTCAAAGGTAAAAGTCTCCGCAACTGGCAACGGCTCACTGATTCCCGTGGACTCGATCAATAAATAATCGAACTTGCCAGAGCGAGCCAATCGAGAGACTTCGACCAGCAGATCCTCTCT
Source organism: Planctomycetota bacterium (assembly GCA_036339635.1). Taxonomy (GTDB): domain Bacteria; phylum Planctomycetota; class Planctomycetia; order Pirellulales; family Pirellulaceae; genus Rubripirellula. The sequence goes on from JAYZAR010000426.1 coordinate 22,643, forward strand.
TAATGTGCAGCAAATGCACCCATTCGTCATTTCAACCAATTGCTCTTCGGTACGTGAAAGATCGGCTCCACCATCGCGGATGAGACCCGCATCAATGTTGACTTCGCTCATATCATTGACGATGACCGCAACACGGAGCCCCTCGCGATTGGCGAGAATATGATTGAGAAGTGTCGTTTTTCCGGCGATGAGAAACCCGCTCAACACGGTCACCGGCAAGCGACCTTGGCTCTGTCCTGAATGGATTTGATTCATCGTGGACTCCGGCAAAAAGCAATCGATCGATGACCACGTTCGATGCAATCTTGAAAAAACGGGCGGTTAGGTGACTTCGCGTACTACTCGCAAGAATCCCAGGGAACCTACGCCGCAACATAATGCAATTAAAATGCACCTGCAAGCAAATTGCAAGTATGCTGTACCCGAGATCGCGCCACGGCGTGGGTTTTTCTGAGCATGTTGAAAGATGGTTGCCTTTTTGAGATGTTAGATTTGATCGAAGGCTCGATTTTTGTTGGATGCGAGTTGACGCCCTCACACATCGCGTGCGTTTGCTCGCGGGATCATTTCCGTCATCTGGAGCACCATGAGTCAAAAAGAGAACACGACCGACGCGGTCAAGAAGCGGATTCAATCCGCCGGACTTCGGGCCACCCCGGCGAGATTAGCGACGATGAAGGCGCTCGAGGATGCAGAAGCCCCAATGACTCACGCAGAAGTTTCGGCTGCCCTACAACACCTGGACATCGATAAGGCGACAATTTTTCGGAATTTGACTGACATGGCAGCGGCTAACTTGGTCCGTCGGTCCGAGCTGGGCGATCATGTGTGGCGATTTGAGATCATTGGAGAATCCGAACAAGAGCACAAATCCCACCCCCACTTCGTGTGTGTTGATTGTGGCGCTGTCTCGTGCATGGAAGACATTGAATTGACGCAAAAGAGCAAATCCGTCAGTCAACTCGTTGGGCAAGTCACAGAGATCCTTCTTCGCGGACACTGCAACGATTGTGAATAGCCGCGATAGGGTCAGGTAAAACCAGCACGGCAAATTACCTTCGTTGGCGCATTTTCCGCTTGCTTTCCATCTTGATCCTGCTGCACATGATGCTCTCTTGGAGACTCCAAGCAGAAATCACTTAACTTGTTGCGATACCAGTCAATCGTATTGGGGGCGAGCGACCAACATCGGGTATCAGCTCAATCGTTCTGTTGACCGTTCTTAATGGCTGACGCTAATTGAATGGTTTGATTGGTGGGAGCGCCAACCATCGCATGCTCAATGGCCACCAAAGCACTCTGCTGGTTTCCGAATTCTATGTCCAGTAAAGCCACGTTGTGATAGGCAGCCGATGGTCCATACAGCGAAGTGAACTGCTGGATTGCGGCTTGTCGGTCACCGGCATGGTAGCTCGCGATCGCTTGGGTTGACTGCAATCGTCGATTCTGCGGGAACTGCTGTAGCGATTCATTGATGACCTGGATTGCTTGATCCAAGCGATTGGATTCCAAAAGTGTCCATGCGAGATTATTGCGCAAATCAGCATCGTTTGGCGTCTTCTCGATGGCGAGTCGGTATCGCTTGACTGACAAGTCAACTTGTCCAGATTGCGCATAGAGATTTGCCAATTCACGATCCAAGGCGGGAAGGTCTCGATCGAGTTTTTCTGCCTGCTCGTACAACGCGATGGCTTCGGTGAAATGCCCTCGTTCAGCAACCACCTTGGCGGTTTGTATGCAAAGCTCTCGTTCCGAGTCTGGTGTCATATGCTTGGCATCAGAGGATAGTGCTTGCCTGCCGAGTGGCTCGATGAAGTCACTCGACTTCTTTGCACGCATACTCTGGCAGCCGAGTGTAGGTATCAGGAGCAAAACCGTTGCAAGGCATCGACTCATCTCAAACCTCCTGCAAATCCATTGCCAAATCCTGACGGTCGCGAGATCGGCGCATTGGAACCGGAGTTTGAATTTCTCGCACTACCCAGGCTTCCAGCGACTCTCTCGGCCTGTGGTCCAGTGAGGCCAAGGGCAGCCGGGATCGCAATTTGAATCAGGGGAGACTCGACACCACGAATGGCGAGTTCTCTCGACACAGCTTCGACACGAGCTGTATCGAGTGTTGCTTGACCCGATGGCTCGATGACCCAAGCTCGGGCTACGGCCAAGTCGGTTTGAGCCTGTCTGGACAACCGCTTGAGTGCCGCTGGCGAGAGAGTGGCCGAACGATCAACGAAGTCGGCTTGGTATAAAACGGTCTGATCAGCAGCGGCGGCGGTCACCTGCTCGGTTTGCCAATCGCAAATCTTGCTGCCAGCCGGGGCAGGAATCGCGCCTGCTGGAATATCAGCACAACAGTCGTGTCCCAATACACCTCGGTGCTGTGAGCATCCCAACGGAAGAACACAGACCAGCAGCACGATCGCGCAAGGAATGAATATTCGATTACTCATGGTCACCCCTTTGAATCATGTCACTTAGTGTCGCTGTCGATACTGAATTGCCTTCCACGGATTCGCCCGAAGATAAAACCGTTGGTACTTGCATATCCTGCAATGTCGGGATAGATCGATGGGGTACCGGTGTCGGCTGCGGGCAACATCGGTCTGTAGGTCCGATTTCTCCGATCATGAACTGATCGACACAGCAATCTTCACCACCCTTTTGTCTGGCGTGATCCGTGCGAACCGACGCGCGATAGTCTTTTGACCGACGGCTCTCCAAACGGTTGGCAACATAAAACTCAAGATCAGTCGGCTCGTGCACATCGCTGCCAGGCAGCGCTGGTGTCTCGCAAGCGTTGACGGGCGCGACCAGATGCGGCGTCACAAGAATCACCAATTCTTGCTCACCGCTGCTATTTCGATTGACACCTCCAGTGGCGCCAATCATCGGTAAGTCACCCCAGAATGGTATTCGTTCCGTGCTTGCTCCAAAATTCGATTGCAGCAAGCCTGCCACAGCGATGGTTTGACCACTGCGAAGTTGAACCGTTGTTGAAAAGTTACGGCTATTCAGGCCAGACACCTGCGTTCCGCCTCCGCCCCCGCCGATGTTGGTGCCGAGTGATTCATCACGTGTGCTGACTTCTGCATTCATTCGTAATCGAATGACGTCGCGATCCTGGATGAATGGAGTGAATTCTAGTTGCACGCCAAAAGGTACAAAGTTGACGCCTTGCAAGTTGTTACCAACGCCACCGCTGCTGATGACAGGAATTGGAAATTGGCCGCCGGCTTGAAAATCAGCTGACTGTCCATTCATGGCGACGAGATTCGGTTCGGCCAGCGTGCGGGATAAGTTCATTCGACGGAGCGCTTCGATGGCGAGACTGACCTGCCCCATGTCAAGCGACGCAAGAACGTTTGCACTTCCCTGATTTGCCCCCACCCCGGATGCTTGGTTCAGGGTACCCGTCAAAGACTGAAACACGGTGAGACCGTCGTTGTTTTCGATACCGAAGTTCAGTCCGATACTGCGGGCAGCCGAACGATTCACTTCGGCCACCGTAACCTTCAACATGACCTGCTGCTCACCGACAACTTTCATCTGGTTGATGATTCCGGCAGCGTTCAAAACACCCTGGTCGATTTCCCTACGTCTCGCTGACGCTCTGTCTTGTTGGGAAAGCTCATCGATGTTACCGAGGTTAACTGTTGTATTTGCTTCGAACCCTGTTTGTCCCGTCGAACCATCTGGGAACGGTGTTCGAAATCCCCTTGCGGATGCTACGACGCTCAGTATTTGCGACATTTCAATCGCATCCGGTGCCTGCCCACGGACGATTACGCGACCTTCAATCTGTGCGAGCTCAACGAAACTATTGGGGAATTTTTGATTGATGTCTTTTTCGACCAAATCAATCGGACGATTTTTGATCGGGTCAGGCCTCACAACCACTTCGTAGGCAATGTGGTTTTGCCCACTGGCCTGAGTCTCATCGTCGAACCACAGAATCAACGTCGTAGTCCCCGTTTTTAACCCTGTGACAGCAATCTCTTTTCCGCTCCGCTCATCGATGATCTCGGTCCGAATAATCGTGTCCGTCGGTGTGTAAATGCGGACGGGCGTCTCTGAAAGTTGCAAAATCTTCGGGCGACCTTCAACAAGCCGAAGTGGTAATTCAGGGTCGATCGCCGAGGGGACAAACCGTTTTACCTTGCGTCGAATCTCTTCGCTTGGTTCAGGCAGAACGAGCTCATCTGGCAGTTCCATCTGCAGCCGAGAGTCAGGCAGTGGCGAAACCTCGTCGGGTATCGGAGTCACCGCAGACTGTGGGAGTGGCATTGGCTGATTGAGCGTCAACGGAATTTGCTCAGCCGAATTCCTCACATTGGGAGTTTCTGGCACTTGTTGACCAAATAGCGTCCCGCTTGTTGTGAGAAAAAGGGCCGATGCCAGTATCAACAGAGATGCGTGTTGCAGCATCAATGGTTTTGTATTTTGCCGGAGCATAGTTTCCATCAGTCAGAATAAACGACGCCCATAAAAACGGCGAACTAATCGACGTAAGATGGGGAAAGTGACGATGCAGATAGTCCGACCAACAGGACACGTTCTGGTAATCGACAAAATCGGAACGACCGCACCAGCTAAAGTGTCGCAAACTCACGGAAATGTCACGCAACTGGAGTCTTTTTTCTCGCAGAGTCGCAATTCCGGGGTTTTCTTTTAAACTTCGGATTGAATGCTAAGCTTTCGCCCGACCACCCAAACACCGGCATCGGGGGCAGTTTCGATCACGGAAACTGTGCCACGAACGCACCGAATCGCCCGCCATGGCTTTAAGTGAGACCGCACACCCAAAACGGTCAAGTCAGCATCCAGCATCACGAGATCAATCGGAAATCGCATGAAACAAGTGTGGATCGAAGAACAGGGTGAAAGCCAGATACCGCTATCTGACGGAAGCTTCGCGCGGAGTTGAAGTCCCCAAAACCGAGACCAGAAAGTATTAGCGACCTCCAATCTTTCAATCAGTACACGGTTGCTTGTCGCGTCGAGTAGCACTGCCATCAAAACCCGCCCCCTTGCGTAAAGGTCTCGGTCAATTTGAATAATTGAACGAATGCCGGTCCGAGCGTCCATACAAATAGTCCGGGTAAAAAGCAGATTACTAGCGGAAACAGTCGCTTAACGGGCAACGCATTCGCAAATGCGATCGCACGCTCGCGGCGTCGAGCCCGGACATCGTCAGCCTGTTGACGTAGCACTCGTGATATCCCCATGCCCATCTGTTCAGCCTGAACAAGTGCCGAAACAAGAATCGAGATAGAGCTTATACGAATGCGGCCGCTCAATCGTCGCAATGACTCGATCCTGGGGCGACCAGCCAGCAAGTCGGATTGATAAACTGACAACTCAGCGGCCAACGGTCGTCCCGCTAAGCGTGTCTTAAGGATTCTCAGTAAGGCTGAATCAAAGCTTAGCCCTGCTTCACTCAGAGTCGCCATTAACTCCATGGCAAGAGGTAAATCTTGCTCGATCATGGCAACTCGTTTTCGACGGGCCGATCGAACAACGGCAAGAGGCAGACAAATCAATAATGTCGCAATGATCCAGGGAGCGACCCAAACTACAGGCAAGAACGTCTCACCGACTCCACCAGGGACCAGCACAACCGTACGCTCCATGATTTCCTGCAAACCAGAATATGCAAATAACACGGCAGAACCGACGCCGAGGAGTATGCAAACCGCCATTGCAGTCACGAAACCACCAACGGCGAGCGGACTTCGGTATCCAGCAAGGTACAACCAACCAGATAGCCAACCACGTGGCGAAGATGAATCAAGTGCCTGAGTGACATCCAGATCCGCAGACCGCTCCCACCTATCAAGCGTTCGACTTCGCAGAAAAACCCAGCGAGCGATAAGTAGCGTCACCAGCAATACAAAGGAAAGGAAGATAAATAAAATTGCGGCTCTTGTCATGGTGGCGTACTCGACCATCGAGGAACCAAGTCCTTGCGACAACACTCTTAGAACTTGGGTTTTGAGATAAAGTTCATCCAGGCGATACCGACAGCCTGCAGGATGATCGAACCGGCGATGAACCAGCTTCCTACCGTCGAAGTAACGAATTCTCGCATCGGCTCAGGACCATTCCGCCAAACAATCACCGCAATGAGGTAGATCAGACCAAGAATTGCGTAGGTGCTGAACTGCGATTGAGCGATGTTCGATTGAATTCTTCGGGTAACTTCGATGCGATCACGAATCGTTCGGCCTACTGTTGCCAGCGTTGGTGCCAGCCGGCCACCAACTTCGTAATGAACGGCCAATGAAGACGAGAATAAAAGAAATGTCTCTAGCGATACGCGGTCGGCCAAAGATCGAAAAACGGAAGCCGGTTCATCCCCTAAACGAATCCGCCCAGACAGTTCCTGCAGATAGGGTTTTAGCGGACGACCCGTTTCGATTATGGCTGCGTCGATCGCCGGTCCGATCGCGGCCCCCGCACCAACAGCCCCAACCATGACGTCGATTGCATCGGCAAGCTGCCGCTCCAATCGAGCAATGTGCCTCGTATGAAGCAGGCTCTCGATTTGGTTTAGCAATAACGATGTGACAGCAGCGATCGCCAAAATGTATTGGATCGGCCAATCGGATAGCAGCCAAACAGTGATCGCAACAAAAACCCCCAAGATCCAGGGCAACCACATCCATCTTCGCCTCAGACGCCGAGTGGATTCGAGAAACCCGGATGATTGAGTCGCCTCCCGCAGGTCGGTTCCGTCGGATCTGCCGAGAGTATCTTCGGTTGCTTCAAAAAACCGCTCGAGTGTTTGCTGACGCTTGACAAAGGCTTGATAGCCAATCACGCCAACCAATCCAACGAAGATCCATAAAGCGATGACGGCAAAGACTACCATTTCCGCCGTCCATCCCGCTCCTCTTTGCCCTCAGGGCTTGCGGTTTTGGACCGTTGAAATAATTGCATTGGCACGTCGATGTGGTTTTCTCGCAAACGTTCGGCAACTCTGGGTACAACTCCCGTCGATACAAAATCGCCGGTGATTTTTCGATTTGCCTTCCCCGTTGCCTGGAAATGAAAGATCTCCTGAAGCTGAGCGGTATCGCCTTCCATGCCGACCAACTCAGAAATCGATTGCACTCGCCGCACCCCGTCTTCATATCGCTTCACCTGGATAATGATGTCGATGGCAGAGACAGCTTGTTCGCGGATCGCCCGGGCGGGCAGATCGATCCCAGCCATCAATACCATCGTTTCCAAGCGGGCAATCGCATCCCGAGGCGAGTTGGCATGAATCGTCGTCAAGGATCCGTCGTGACCGGTATTCATTGCCTGCATCATATCCAGTGCTTCACCGGAGCGTACTTCGCCAACGATGATTCGGTCAGGTCGCATACGCAGCGCATTGACAACAAGGTCACGTGCAACGATACGTCCTTCGCCTTCGATGTTGGGCGGCCGAGTTTCCATACGAACGACGTGCCGCTGATCCAATAAAAGTTCAGCAGCGTCTTCAATTGTGATGATTCGCTCCGAATCGGGAATTGATTCGGCCAAGGCCCCCAAGAAGGTTGACTTACCCGAACCGGTACCACCTGAAACGATCAGGTTGATGCGTCCGCGAATTGCCAATTGCAAGAAATCCAGCATCGCAGGAGAGAACATCCCGAGTCGCCCAAGGTCTTCACTTCGCAACCGCCGCCGACCAAAACGCCGAATCGACAACGTGGGCCCGTCGATCGTCACCGGCGGCAGGGTGGCATTAACACGACTGCCATCAGGAAGCCGGGCATCTACCATTGGTGAGCTTTCGTCGATCCGTCTGCCTACACGTGCGGCGATGCGACCGATGATGCGGACGAGATGCTCATCATCACGAAATCGAATGTCCGTCGATTCCAACTGGCCGAATCGTTCCACGAAGACACTGTATGGACCATTCACCAAGATGTCAGTGACCGCGGGATCAGCAAGCAACGGTGCGAGTGGCCCGACACCACTGGTTTCCTCGATCAAGTCTTCAACAAGTTGTTGGCGTTCGACATCATTTAAGGGCCAGTCTTCCGTGGCCAGTGCCTCGGCGACGTATTCCTGGACCAACTCTGTTAGCTCATCTTCGTTTGCAGTGATCCGATCGCGCCGATCTAGGTCTTCTAAGAGCTGTGCGTGCATCGTTGCTTTGACCGATGCGAACGAGGTACTGCTACTGTTTTGGGCAGTATTGCTGCTTGCGAAACTCTTGGACGCCTGCGATGTTTCGCTTCGGACGCGCTCTCCTGGCAACCGCAAACTTGCTCGCGCAAATAGTTCTCGGACGCTGGGTTCTGGAGTTTCTGCGTCGGATCTGGGTGTCATGCTTCTTACGATGCCTCTTACATCAACCGGAATTCACAATCTATTCGCGGTATTCGTGAACTTCGTGTGTTGGCTCATTCTCGTTAGGAACAACCAAAGGTGTTTCTTGTTGTTCGATTCTGGATGCCGTTATCTCGCCGAGTCCGGCGACATCATCAGCTAGTCTTTCCAACGCGCGACTGAAGGTACTGAACCGAATGGCGGACATCGCAATGGGGACACCACAGTTGGCTGCGGACATCACTTTTTTGTCGAAGGGTAACAGGTGATCGATATCACGATTCATTCGTTCGGCGACATCATCGACTGATAAGCTGCCAGCAACCCGTTGCTCTCGATTCAAAATGATGGATTGCCGCTGTGCCGGGTAACCGATTCGCTCCAAGACACTCAGCAACTTCACGCCGCCGAGCAACGTCGGGATGACATTTTCAAGCACCACGTACACGCGGTCGCTGAGGTCTAAAGCAGCAATGACGACCTGATCAAACATAGGAAACGTATCTACGATGACCACATCGTAGGTTTGCCGAGCGAGGGTGATGATCCTTGCAAGCACCAAGTCGTCAACCTCCATCGCCTCGACGGCATCCGACGGCGCTGCCAACAAATGTAAACCACTGGAGTGGACCGAAGCGGTCTGGCGGATCATGGTCGGATCAAGCCGATCGGCTTCACGTGCCAAATCAGTTAACGTCGCGGTAGGACTCACGTCGAGTAGCGCCGCTGCAACACCCATTTGGATCGAACCATCGATCAGCAACACACTCTGCTTGCCACGGCGGGCAATTGCAACGGCAGCATTCGTCGCAAGCGTCGACTTTCCAACACCCCCTTTATTACTGATGAAGGAGACGACGCGGCCGAGCGGCTTGGCTACGGAAGACGATTTCTCATCGCTGCCGTTCTCCGCTTGACGGATCAAACGCGACAAGTCAGCCGTTGATAGCGGTCGCCGAAGAAAATCACATACACCGGCTCGCATTGCATCGATCAAAACCGCCGACTCATTGACGTCATCTGCAAAACCCTCCGGTTTCATGATGGCTGCAACTCTCCCGTTTGGAGAGATTGTCCGAATTTGGCTGACCAGATTGGTCAGCTCCTTGGGATTTTCTGTGAATTCGATCAACAGCAACGAGATAAGTTGATTACGCATCACCTCGAACAACTGATGCGATTCGCTGACCACCCGGTAGCGAGGAGCCTCGTTTCCAATTCCCTCAAACGCCAACCTGGCCTCTTCGGCTAACTTCGGATCGGGACTTAGGATGAGAACAGACGCGGTGACTGACATGGTTCAGTTCCTCACCAAGACAGGAGCTTGTAACACGTATTGCAACGCATTGTTTGCTGCCAAGACATCAGCTCGATCGCTTTGATTCAAAGCTGCGAGCTCCTGCCAAGCATCACTCAATCGTGCCGAAGCGTTGTGTAGAGCCACGAGCCCGGCTTGGGGGATGACTTGTCCCAGCATTCCAAATCCGACGACTCGGTTGGTCGCAGGGTCGAGTATCGCGCAGTAGCCTGTTGAAATTTCAGGGTTCGTCGACTCCGTCAAAATCAACTGTCCGATCGATAATCCGCCGGAGATATCCGAGGTGATGGAAATCGCATTGTCAGGCGATGCATTCCAATCGGATGATAAGTACGCGACGGGTTGAATGCCATTCAAACCAGCATTCGCAGGCCAAACTTTAACAGCAGGGCGTGCTTCGGCTCGAGATACACCCCCAACATTGATTCCGCTACCGACTCGTTCTCGACTGAGCAGCGATCCGCGCGCGAATAAGTAGGGAACCGCCGGACCTTGGGAAAACAAGTCATAGTCGGCTGCGATTTCCCCCCCGCGTTGGATCGTAACACGAAACTGGTAAGCGCTCGTTGGACTGCTGCGACCTTGCATCACTGGCTTGTAGGTTGGGTTCGCCAGATCAATCTCCATCAGTTGACTCGCGTTGAGCGCCGGTTGACCTTCGCCACCGGAAAAATTGACGATCGGTCCTGCTCCGGACGAACGCCCGTCCGTTGCGGTTGCAGCTAGATCATCATCAAACGTCCATGTGATCAATTGCTCAGCCGCTGCCTGGCGATCTTCATAGCTCAGCGATGCATCTCCTTCCCCACGCAATCCCTCGAGCGCCGCCGCATCGGCAGCCGATTGCATCTGTTTTTGAGCCAGTCGCGCGAAACCGAGATCAATGACGAGCGCAGCCATCGCCATCAGTCCAAACAGCAGCATGGCCAGCAGCGTCATCACGTATCCGCTACGTTGATTGCGTTTTCCTAGCATCAGGATTCACTCCCAGGAAAAATTTCAACCGTACGATTGCCACCTATGATTACTTCAGTTGTTTTAACCTTCTTCAACGGATCGAATTCCGTGATCGAATCGCTATGACCATCGTTCCCTTCGTCACTCTCCCTGACAATCCCAACTGCGGCCAAGCGTGCACGACCATTGATTGCACCGCGATCGCTTAACGAGCGGGCCATTGCTGCTTGCAATCTGGTCAGGTCTTCGTTGGGAACTTCCAGAACCGATTGTCCGGCCGTTGAGGCACGAACGATCTTCACGGCCGGGGCAACCACAACCGCCGTCGCAATGCCGGATTCGGACGCGAGTCGATTTGCCAGACCTGATTGCAACACATCCCGCATCAGGATCGAAACGCGATCCCCCGTATTAAAGGAATCAATTCCTTCGATCTGTTCGTCTGCGATTGGTAACAGCGTGAATCCGATACGTGCCGATGCAGCCAAACCACCACTCACGTCCTGTGGATAAAAATCATCCGCCGTAAATGTGTCGCCGCGTTTCTTATCGTGCTTTAGGACGCGTCCATAAAACGAGACCAACTCGGAAGGGGAAAGTGCATTCTCAAACCGTTTGTCAGCCTTCGCAACACGCCGCGTCGCAACGCTACGCCGGTTTCCATGCCAGGAGGTTTCACCTAGCTCTTCATAAGCCGCAATCGATGCCGGAGCGATCGCGATCACCTTCTGTTGGCCTGACGCATCACCAGGTTCGGCGGAGTGAAAAGCAACTGTGAATAATGCATCGTGCGTCGCCAACGCAGTGGCCACAGCTTCGATATCGCGGTTTTCTACCGCAACGATGATAGGTGGGCCATCTAGTTTTTGGCCGCTCGCAGATGTCGCTCTGCTTGCTAGCTTTCCACCATCTGCTTCGATTGCACGCAGTGCAGCAGCTGGGGCTGGAAATCCAACCGGTGCCACGACAATCGCATCGGAAGCGACAAACCATGGCTCTGCCCGATTGCCGAACGTTTCTTGCCACGTTCTTTGAGTTGTTCGTGGCGTAAGGGACTCGGACTTTCGTACGATGACGGTACCATCGGGTCGTGTCTCAGTTTCCTCCTCGTTACGTAAACGCTCCAATGAGAAGCTTGCCAGCAAATCGATCGTGTCGCCAATCTGAAGATGCTCCGCCCCATAAATGCGATTCAGAGGTATCGCAAAGGCGGTGCGTCCTGGCGGAATAAACGTTGTGATCGCAGGCCGGTCTCCCACCGCTGTTGCCGAGGGGGCTTCGGGGTCCGGCTGTTGCAGCAAGGCCACAAACTGCGTGCCGTCGCTCGAGCTCAGCAGCCGGGATTTTTCCGTCTGAGACCAATCATCATTCTCTCGCGTTTGCCGTGGCGGCCCCTTCAGAAGATCGCTTTGACGCAAATAGCGTCCCGCTGGAATGTCTTGACGAGTAATCGCACCAAGAGCGTCATTCAGCGTAGTAATCGCACCAATCCGATCAGCCAGCTGCCGCGAGATGGTCTCTGTTTTAATGGTTCTTGTCGCCGGGCTGACGAACGCATCTCGCGAGACGACGTTGTACGCCAAAATCGAACGAACGGTCACGGGGACGCGTACTTCGTCTAAATTCTCCGCGACCAGTTGCTCGTCTGATTCCGCAACTGGCTTCATCGAGTGCGCGATGCAGGTGATGACAAGTTCTTGATTGAATGCGTTTTGCAGTGGAATAACATCGTCGGCATTCACAGCGATGGCAACTTCATACTTGGGAACGTTGGACATCGTTGGGCCATTCATCAACGATCCCGACTCGATCACTTCATTGCGAACGTAAACGGGACGTAACACCTTTGCGTTCTGGGCAAGCAATTCGACCTCGCTGTCATCAGCCTTCAATCCACCATCCTGAGTACCGCTTGGAACGCTGGCGAGCAGGTCGATCATGTCTCCAGCATTCAAAGAATGCACGCCAGTCATACGTGTCGCATCAAGCGTGATTGCCCGCATTCCCTGCGGTGTCGCCCCCGCTAGACCCTCAGGCGTACCTTGAGGAAAGAAGGTGCTTTCCTGGAACCCCAAACCGGCTCGCTTGTCTGCTTTAACCACGCGACCGAGGATGGTGTTGATATTCATAATCGCGCCACCCAGAGTAAACGTGCTTGCTTGACGCACTTCTGCACCTTCTTTCACGACAAAGACCACTTCATCGTCAACGTTCTTGACTGATTCGACACGACCTTCGACATGCGAGCCGGTTGAATCAACACCAACAATCGACATCCCAATCGCCGCTTGCGGTGGAACATTCTGAAACGTCAAACCTCCACCAGCGGGATTGAGCAGGTGCGATCGATCGACGCGCGAGTAAGCGGGAATCGGCTGAGCGTTGATCGGAATTCGCACCATAAAGGGATCTTCCGACGGATCGCTTGCAGCGAACGGATTGAGTGGAACTCCCGCAATCAATAAAGTGCCTACGATACCGATTGCCATCAAGGCAAATATACCGAGAGCTCCCAGCAAGAGACGTGGAGTTCGCGAGCGGCGGTTTGATTGGCGTGTATTTCGTGGTGGCATGGTGATTAGTTGCTCGACTTTCTCGTGCCTCCATGCACATCAAATGTTTGATTCCCAAAAGGAAAAATCGGTTCAGTTCGAAAACACCTCACGGCGGTAGATCGCTTGGGAGCTGATAACCCTACGATAGGGACGCACGGTCATCCCCATCGCCCCTTGAACCCCGAGACCGTATTTACCGCCGTAAGTGCCCGCATAAATACGATCCACTTCCAAAGGCTGACCGACCAACGCACCTGGTCGATCAGCAGCATTCAATTCCACCACTCCACCATCGTTAGCGACGTTGGGATTGCCAATGGTCGGATCATACGGATTGGCAGTAGTTCTCCGAAAGCTGCTCATGGATGCCGATTGAAACGGATAGTTGATTCGCAATGCGACAACCCCCTTGGCATTCGATGATACTCGAAAAGGATCTGGGTTCGCACCGCTGTCATCTGCCGGCGAATTCTCTGTATCGATTTCCTCAACAACCGGAATCCAGCGAATGGATTCCACCCCAGTGGTCGAACGTGACTCGACGAGCGGAATCCCAACGGTGTAACCGGTGGGCGTTGATGCATCCTCGAGCAGTGCTCCCGGGTAGCGAATCAAATTGGCATCGGCCGATCCATCACCATCAAAATCCGGGCGGTCCACGATCATCAGCGTCGCGAGTTGTTGATTCAATCGTGGCCAAGTCGGGACAATGTCCGTGAAGAAATTTTGATCACCAAGCGAATTCAAATCGAAAACAAGAAAGTCATCATCGAAAATGTTCTGATCACTAGGACCAAGAGCACCTGAATCGAGTACGGCTTCGAAAGTTTCATCCGCAGGCAGCGGAGCTCGCGATATTTCCCTGGCCGCTAGGTCAACTGCGCCTTGCAGACCTTGCGACACATAGAGTGCATGCCCGAATGTTAAGATTGCCGCCAACAACATGTACAGCACAAGTGCGACGACAGCAAACTCGACGAGTGATTGACCGGCTCGGAATTGGCGAAGGTGACGACTCATTATTATCCTTTCACCAGTTTGACGACTTTCGATAGCAGCGTGTGCAGTTGCTCGTGGTTGGCTCTTACTTTTTCGCGCTGCTCCGCCATCGCTGGGTGCGACGCGTTGAATGAAACATGTTCTTTTTCTAGCTTCTTACACGCGGCATCCTCACAACGGTCCTCGCAACTCCTGATCTCTTCACCGTGGTGGATTACGCGGCCTTCGTGCGCTCGAATCTCCCCTTCGTGTTCGACCAATACAGCTTCATGCTCAACGATGTTTGCTGGCAGTTTCGCGATCACCGCCAAGGCCGGGAGATGATTATCACGCATCTTTACACGTTCGGCAGACCACGGATCGTGCTGCTTGTTTGCTGCTACTTGCTCGTCACTTCTTACTGTATGTTCAACAGCACCTACACCGTGATTCATTGCGAGCCAAACCATCACAATCGTGAATGCAATGGAAAGTTTCGACATTGAACCAAACACCTTGTTTTGCAGGGAAACTTAAACTTGAGAGACGAAACCAACATACCCGACAAAGCCGACCATAATCGCTGGTGCGTAGGCGTAATCTCGCTGGCCGCGATAGACCGCAATTAGCGAGAGGACGCCTCCGGCAATCGCCATCAAAAACAACACAATCAACAAACCGATCGGACCCACAACGCAACCACTGGCTCCGATTAGTTTTGCATCGCCTCCACCAAATTGAGCAAAGTGAAACAGGAACCAGCCGACTGTCATGCCCGCCAGTCCACCAGAGACGACCCAAACCGGGTTGACACCTAACCAACCTAGGCACGCCGCCACTATGCCCGTCGCCGCAATCACAACAGAGACCCAATCGGGTATCTCGCGTGTGCGAAGATCACAAACAGTTGCAATCAACAGCAGCGTGATGACGATCATGGAGATGGAGAAAAACATGAGTCGATCAATTGGAAGGAATCGAATACCAAGCTTCCCGGAGATAGCGATCCGCGGACGCAACTCGGTGAACGGTTGGTTAAGCAAAATTTCAACCGATGAAATAAAACCAGCCACGGCGGGTTCAACCCGCCATGGCTGGTCGGAATTTACGAACAAAAACCGAAACAGCTCATTACTCGAGAATCAGGCCGCCAAATCCATCGGTCGTCCCGTCGCCGCCCAAAACGTTGGCGTCAAGCCGACCCGTGTCGTTGTTGGCGAGAATGGTGGCGGCATCCAGATTGATTTGGCCTGAATCAGCACCAGTTGTTTCGATCAGCTTACCGCTAAATATCGGACCATTGTCGTCGGCGTGTGCACCCGGCAAGACCGTCGCGACAGCGGCGATCAAGTCACTGGTCTTGTGGCCAAACACTGAAACGGCGGCGGCACAAATCAAAGCTACACCAGCGATGATAAGACCATACTCGACGAGACCTTGACCCTTCTTATTTCGAAGCATCTTACGCATAATTGTTTCCCTTATAGAAAACGAGTAAAAAAAATAAAGTTAGCCGCCTGACCAAAACTTCACACAGCAGCGGCCGGCAAAACCGTATGAAGCCGAAAGCTGTCAGGAACACCTTGCAGTAGAGGTGACCAGATCTCGGCCGACTCACACTTCGGTGCCATGCTTTCGGAATATGTCATTCGCCAAATGGCTCAAAGGTCGCAGCATAAATGCGGCATGTACGAGCAAAGCCAAAAACCATTAGCGTTCAAGTGAATGGTGCCCCACCGCGCCATCACAGCCGATCGGGTTTGGTCGGACCGTTGATCAACTGCTCCGCGCGCGGCGGGACGTGTTGATTTACAGAGTCCGATAAGTACGGCAGAACACAACGCAGCATGTCCGCCAGTCATATCGAGGTGGAAAGACACCACGCGAGCTAGGCGGGCGGGCCTCGAGAATGTGGAATCGAGAAAAACGATGAGGTTGGTAAGGTCTCACCGCGAGAGACAACAAGATCGCTGAAATCCTCGACACCGAGACCAAAGTCCAGTCGCCAAACGACCCCATTGGCCAGCCCGAGCGACTGACAGATCGAGCAGCGATCCGAGTCGTGGCGGCCATTGGTGTGACCAGGCGTTTCATCGGTCGAGCGATTCGGGCGAACGTTCGACCTCGCATCGCCACGATGACAGCACGTGCGACCGCACTCAGCGGTCTCTGCCGCTTCGCTCGAAAGATTTGACTCTACTGGAGAACCGTGGTCGCAAACCGCTATATGCAGCCACGCTGGAGCATGACCCAGTAAGGTCACTCCACAAAGCAGGCTAATTGCTACGGTTCGAACGAGGGGGATCATTCCGGACAGATTTTTACGAGAGATGGTGATCGAGGGTCAGATTGACCGAGTCGAGCCTATCTACGATGCGTACGGCTACCGGGTTCGTCAAGAGGCAGATTTACTTTTACCGGTAAGATTTCACGTTCACCACCCTGGTGGTGAACCGCCGCTCTTGACCTTTCGTAGGCGACTAACGAGACTGATAGATGTCTTAGCGTGGCGTGAACCTCTCTTTGTCTTACAGGCCACATCGGGAGCGTGCAAATCACTCCCCACGGCAAAACTACACGATTTTCTGACTTTGTAAGTGGTTAGAACCTTGCTCCTTTCTCGCCATCTGTGTGCGCCCCTTTGCATTGCATCGTTGCTGATCGGTAACGTGGCGGGTTGGATGCATATTGGTTGTGTGGAATCGGAAAGCGTTAGATGCGCCAAGGCCGACCGCCCAGATGAGGCAGTAAATGCTGGGCATCACTCAGATTGCTATCATTCACACGGGCATTCACATCCCCATCAGCACTCCGTCGGGTATGGCCGCAATCGTGCAGCCCACTTATGGACGAATGATGCCGATCCAATTCATGAAGATTGCCCGGACGACCATGATTCCGATCGTTGCAGCATCTGCCAGAGCTTTTTCGCCTCGCGAAACGCAGCATTTTCGACACAAGCTCCAATCACCGGTGCCGACGAGCAACCGCGATGGTTGGTGTTTGCCGCCCATCGCCTCTGCCTACAGAACAGCCTCCAAAGCGGAATCTCGGTGAGGGGACCGCCACGAGCCTAATCCGCTCGTAGCCTTTTCACCCCCCCGTTGGTGTTTCCTCACTGGAGGTGCGTCATTATGACAATTGTCCATGACGTGCCCGCGGGTAAAAACTGGGCAGCGCGATTGCTGACCACAGATTTTTGCCCTTGGGCGAATCGTTTTGTTTACTGGTTGAAGGAACCGGTTGGCTGGTTATTTCTAGCAACGATGATCAGCGTCATCGTGGGCCTTTATCTAGCCCCGATCGGCTGGACATTAGCCGCGTTATTGAGTTCGGTGATGGCGATCGGGATTGTCTGGCCTGCGATTGCTGTTCACGCAGTGAAATGTTCGTTGAAATCGAGTAAGCCTCAGGTTCACGAGCAGGACACTTGCGAGTTGCGACTCACCGCAGAGAATCGATTACCACTTCCTGTCTGGGGCTTAGCGATCGAGGGCTTCTTGGATCGTCAATCGGAAAGTGATGAAGTAACCGTACCCACGGTAGCACTGTCCTTCGTCAAAGCCCTATCAACAGCAACCTACCGTTTCTCGATGCGGCCCGAATTGAGAGGCCGATATCCCGATGGTGATGCGACGATCACTTGTTCATTTCCGTTCGGGATATGGACTGCAAGGCGGAAACTAAAAGACGTTTCCCCAGTCACAGTCTGGCCGAAAGTGTTTGCGATTGCAGGTCAGACTGCAATGACTGGACGGCGAAGTGCCGAGACGGGCGAAGGGAATCGCAGGGGGCGAACTGGAGACTACCTGGGGATCCGGGAATACCGTCACGGCGACTGCGCGCGACAGGTCAATTGGGTTGCAACGGCGCGATCTGGTGATCTGGTCGTGACACAACGAAGCGGCCCGCAATGTCCCAGTGTGGACGTTTTGATCGATGTCGGCAGCACACTTAGTGAAGATCATCTTTCCGATCGAATCCGCGTCGCTGCCAGTCTTTTAGCCAACTTGCATCAATCAGCCGTTCCATTGCGGTTGCACATCGGCAAACGATGTTTGCATGTGCGGCGAGGCTGGGAGGGGTTCGTGCAAATGATGGATGCCCTCGTTGATGTCCCGGCGGAAGGAATCGCTGACGCGCAAGCCGCCTACCTCGCGCGGCAGAACACCACGATTACGATTTCCTCCAATCAGCAGGGCGATATCACCGCTTGTATTTCTGACCCCTCCGTCAACCCGCGGAAAGAGGGAGTGCATTCTCACCGAGTGATTCGTCGCGACATTGACTTGACGACTCAACTGCTTTCGTTCTGGGCGGAGGTGCGAGATGCCAGCCTGGTCGCGTAGAAGAGTCGAGACAATCCTGCTAGCTATGCTGGCAATCGCTTCGGTCATTCCGCTGCGCTACTTCGTAGAATCTCGCGGTTGGTTTCTCGGCGAAATGTCGGTTCTATGCCTCGCCGTGATCGCCGCGGAGAGTGCCAAAGCCTTTGCATCGCGATCGGGTCGCTTCAAACAGGCAGCTGGCCTAACGATTTTACTACTGGCAATTTCACCGGTTTTATTTGCGTTTGGTGCCCGTGGATTTGGATCTCCAGTCGCATTTGAGATGTCGGCGCTCACCGCTGTCGGAGCTGTTTCCCTCGCTATCGCTCTTGCCGCAACGACTCACCGCACTCGATCGCTTTCACTGATACTCAGCGGGTTCTTGGTATTGTTCAGTGCAGCAATCTCCGACAGTTCCTATGCCGCCGTTTTACCGATTATCTGGATGCTTGGCTGCATCTGGCATCTTATCGCCAATAATTGGGAGCGTCTTGATTTGGCGACGCCCGATTCAATGGAGCGAAGCTGGTCACTGCGCCCGAGCATCTTGGTTCTGACTGCTGTGTTATTGATCGCGGGAGTCTATGCGGCGAAGGACCGATTTAGCGCATCGACACGTCTAAACGTGGGATTGATGCCAACCAGTGGCGGCAGTGAATGGTCAGATCCAGCCGCACGAAGTGGAGTTGGCACTGGTGATGCAGCCATTGCCGCAAAGGATCATGCCGAATCATTTGGGGCCGTAGATTCCGACATCTTCCTGGAGTCGACTGAGTCATCCCTATTTGATATGGCCAACGACATGTTCGGCGAGCCCAAGAAGAAGAATAAGTGGGAGCGACGACAGGCGATGGCAAATGAAAAGATGATTACCATGCATGACCAGGCCAGCAAGAGCGAAAAAGGGGGTGCCACGTTTTCCACCGAACGCATGCCGCCAAAGAAACATCGCCATTTGAAAAACAAGACCGACGCCAGTGTCGTTCAGTGGGATGGCCCAACTGGAATTCGTTTAGCCATGCATCGGTATGATGCATTCGATGGTCGAGATTGGACTCAGTCCGCCGAGCCGAAGAATGAAAAGCTGACACAAGTCATTATCAATGACTCGTCATGGTTTTTTGATCCAGACATGCGCAAGGTGATGCAAGATTCCCCAGGTGCCATCTCGGTCGGCCTGGTCAAGGTCATGCGACTCGATTCGCAACGTATTCCCGTACCGACGTCAACTGCAGGCATTCATGTGAAGGAGGTCGATCGACGAGACTTCTTTGGCATCGCGGAAGATGGCAGTTACTACATGCCGGGCCGAGAGAAAGTGCCGACGCTTACAGTGGTACATGCGACGAGTGTTAGTTTGACTGAAGACGAGATCCGGGCGACTCTGCAAACCAGCACACCTGATTTGAACAGTCCCTTTGAGAACGAGTTACTCGACGAGTTCGTATTGAATTGGACGGCGGGAATCGAAAATCCCTACGATCAACTGCAGGCAATTGTCCAACACCTTCGTACTGAATTCATTTTCGATCGTGAAGATCAATCAACAGCGACTTCTTTGGGCGAATTCTTGCAACTGCGCCGAGGAGGTAATCACTTGTTTGCCACTGCAGCAGCGCTCATGGCTAGGCGGATCGGCCTTTCCTCACGTTTGGCGACCGGGTTTTACGTTCGGCCGGATTCGTTTGATCTGGCCGCGGGCCACGCATCGGTTTTGCCCCGGGATGTTCATGTTTGGGCAGAGATGAAGCTAGCAGACGGGCGTTGGTTCGAAATCGAACCAACGCCGGGGTACAAGGAGCCCTACTACCAGCCAACAAGGCGTCTGCTTGCTCGACGCTTTGCAGCCGCGAATTGGCCAGCGATGGCCATAGGTACGTTGAGCTTTACACTCGCTTTTCTCACGCGTGTCTACTGGATCGACTGGCTGCTAACCCTTGTCTGGAGTTTGACACGGTGGTTGCGACCGCGACGACGAATTGGCTTGGCGATTCGCATCATAGAAGCCCGTGCCCAAATGGCTGGGTGTCGCAGACCGGCCGGTAAATCTCAAAGAGCATGGTTGGAACAGATCACGGCGGCTGATGCAGAACTTACCGCTGCCACTCAGCGATTCGCCGATGCAGCCGACGCGATTGTTTTTGGGTCTGCCCACACGCTCCCTTGCCCAACGACAACCGAACTTGTCAATCTTCTTCATGTCCGAACCATCACCGCTTTGGCTAAGGAGGCGACACCGTGAATGCGATCGCCGCTAATCCGTCAGACACGGGCAACTCGCCTGCCCCGAACCCTTATCTTTTCAAACTTCGCACTTACCTGCGTGATGTGCTGCTCGGCAAAGAAGAGCAAATTGATTTGGTTATCGCATGCCTGCTATCCCGTGGGCACTTGCTATTGGATGATCTGCCCGGCACTGGAAAGACGACGTTAGCCAAAGCCATTGCCGAGGGAATTCAGAGTCAACTTGCTCGAGTGCAATGCACACCCGACCTAATGCCAGCTGACATTACGGGTTTTAGCATGTTCAACCAAAAAACTCGCGATTTCGAGTTTCATCCCGGTCCCGTGTTCGCTGATGTCTTGCTTGCTGATGAATTAAATCGGACGACGCCGCGCACCCAAAGTGCTTTGCTGGAAGCGATGGCGGAACGACAAGTGACAATTGATGGAAAACCTCATTCACTTTCTCCGACATTCTTCGTCATTGCGACCCAAAACCCGATTGATTCCCATGGTGCCTATCCATTACCGGAAGCGCAATTGGATCGATTTGCACTCAAGTTGCGAATTGGATACCCAGATCGTGAAGCTCAACGCCGGATCTTGCAACGTGAGATTCACAGCACTGAGGAGAATAATGATCAAGCCACTCCAGCCTCGCCTCTCTCTTTAGCCGATTTGCAGTGCCTGCAAGAACAAGTGCAATCGGTCGCCGTGCATCCGCGTGTAGCGGACTATCTGATCGACCTAGTGGAAGCTAGTCGTGCCGACGAAGAGGTTGAGCTTGGCGTAAGTCCTCGCGGAATGATGTGTTGGCAAGCCGTCGCGCAAGCTTGGGCAATGATGAAGGATCGGGACTTTGTAACGCCTACCGATGTGGCTGAAGTGGCGGAGCCTGTTTTGGCGGTCCGTTTGCTCACGCGTGGAGCAACTGTCGACAACGTGATTGAACGTATTATGAATGAAGTCCCCGCGCCGGAGTACAAGTGATGCGAATTTGTATTGTGCTTTGCTTGCTTGGTTCACTGGTTGTGGGGTGTGTTCATGATGGTGATTCAAAGACTTCACATTTCGAACACGATCACGAGGTTGCCCCACACTGGCCAAGTGATCTCGCTGATGCCGCCGACAAACTTCGAAGGCGACTCAATGCACCGGTTTCGGAGCAATCGAAACAAGTTGCAAAAGAAATTGCCGATATTGTCAGTTGGCTTCCCGAGATTGCCGCTGATACGAATCTTTCGGAACAAGATTGGATCCCACTCGATACCGCATCCAATTCGCTCTCCGCCAAACTCCAATCAACCGATAATAAGATGACGGATGAATGTCGTCAGCAAACTGTTGCGCTGTGCGAGCTCATTGAACAATCGCTCGACAAGGTTCCTACGCAACTTCCATCTCTGAGGGACGCTGGATCATGAATTCCCCCATGGAAATGCTGATTGGTGGGTTGATTCGTTTGGCCCAGGGTTTCATTGCAGCCGCTCCAACTTTGTTGGTCGGATTGGTAATTACCGCGATTCTTCGCTACTACCTGGGCCGCAGCGGGACACAAAGATTGTTTGGTGGTCATTCCTGGAGAAGCCTGCCTCAATCATGGCTGGTGGGAATGTTGCTACCTGTCTGCTCAATTGGCGTCCTGCCGATCCTCATTCAGATGCGTCGGTCGGGAGTGAAGCCGGGTGCGATGTCAGCCTTTGCGTTGTCGGCCCCGCTGTTCAATCCGTTGTCGTTGCTGTACGGCTTAACACTCAGTCGCCCACTTGTCATCATTCTGTTTGCTTTTGGATCTTTAATCATTGTCACAGCGCTGGGATGCTTGTGGGATTTTCTGGGTCGAAAACAGGTTTTAGCAGAACCAGAAAAAGAAGATTTTGGATCAGCGTTAATTGGGACGCGGCGTTTGGCGGCAATGGTTGTCCAAATGGCACGTGATGCTTCCGGTTTGCCGCTCGTGCTCTCACTGATTGCTTTATCTGGTCTCGCGTTACTCGCTGCGATCTTGCCCTACGGTGCGATGCAGCATAGTGTCGAACGCGACGATCCACTTGCTCCGCTTACCATGCTGGCCGTCTCAGTTCCTGTCTACGCAACACCGATGCTAGCGATGAGCCAGCTGGGCATGATGTTTCAGCACGCCAATTCTCCCGGCGCTGCCTTCACTTTGCTGATCCTAGGCACCGGAATGAACTTTGCCACACTGTTTTGGTTTGGTAGGCAGTTTGGTTGGAAGGCATCTGGATTATGGCTTTCTGCGCTGCTTGTGATTGTGCTTGCTATTTCTTATGGGATTAACGAACCGCTCGTTCCTCCCGGTGTGCAACCAGCAGGACACACCCATGCGTTCGACATTTACGCCAATCCAGTCCATTCACTGCAACAGAACTTCTGGTCTGTAACGAAAGAAGCGATTGCCAAACAAGCCGACATCGCGAGTTTGGTCTCGCTGGTCATTTTGGCGGGATTCGCTTTAATCGGCCTCGCAGTGCGTGCATTTAGGATCAATGATGAGCGTTTGTTAGCGGGAGTCAACAAAACAAATGATTCAGGTCAAACGCGAAGATTGGACCCAATCGTCCCCCGGGGTGTGATTGGAGCGACGATGTTAACGGGACTGGTGGTCCTGAGCGTGGTTGCCTGCTATGCCTACTACCCGTCACCCGAAGAGTGCTTAGAAGAAATCACACTCGCCCGCACGGAGTGTCTCTCCGCAGCGACCAGCGGAGACAAAGAGCACGCGTTGTTCTGGCTGCCGGTTTGGGAAGAATGGAGTCGTCGACTGGAAGTCGGAACACTTCTACGCCACGGAAAACTGCGACGCTATCAGAGCATGCAGGGATACCTTATCCGCAAGAAACTCGAATTGCTGGAGCACGAACTGGAGCACGATCCTTACGAACCCAAAGAAGTACGAAAAGTCGTCGACAGTATTTTTGCGACGAATTCGAGATGGGTGCGAAGTTTCCGATATTGATCCGGTTTGCCGCTGGACCGAATTCGCATCCTTCAGTCGCGTTGCTTCGCCTTGATTCTTCGCACCAAAGTTGATGAGAAGATTGGGGCTGGCAATTCGCTTCTACCCTGGATGCTTCCGTGCAAACCTGACTTGTTTCACAAGCGGCTGATTTGTCCCGCACCAGTATGACCGACTATAGCGCATCTTCTGCCTTTAAGACCACGTGGACAGTGTGCTGTAAACCATGGGAGTATCAGGGACAAAATACCGGCGGAGGCATCGGATGCGGTGAGCGAAACAAACGGTCGAAACGAATCGAACCTTGATTCGATTGCTACAATCGGCTGGGAATCGCCGGCACCTCAACGAGGAAGAGATAGGGTTTATCTTTGCAACCGGGAAAGCGAGCTGGCATGACTGATCAGCGGTATCGAGACTTACCCGCAAAAGCTGATTCCGCCGGCGGTACGATCGAGTTGTTTCTAACTCGGAAACCAGCTTCCAATGGACACTTTTCAAGTGCTGTAAAGAAGGTTCGTAATTGGTCAGTTTCGTCATGAATGCTATCGAGCAGATCAGCCCGTTAAAAAATGGCACCATCCTCGTTCGATCGACTGTAATCCCAGCTGGCCACATCGCGTCGACCAGTCCCAAAAATATCGCGGGTTCAAAGCTGGCCCATGGATGAATCCACTCAGTGGCCAGACCGATTACGATGCTACCGACAATCGCACTGCCCATCCAAACTAACTGCTCTGCATCGTTTCGGGCCCTAAAGGTACCGGAAATCACTGCCTGCGATGCCACCACCGACACCCGCCCATTCCCACCTGAGGCGATTCCTGGGAAGCGTCTTGGATCAGTTTTCCAACGATCTCTGGCTTCATGCTTTTCGACTGCAGAACGCTCAAGTCTCGACCTCGGGAATCCTATTTGGAGGCATTCCCGATCGTTCCCACTGCAACACCCAATCGAGAAGCAAAACACTGGCGATTTTGATTCTCACATAGTTCGAGCGGCACCCAGCCTGATCACGAAGCAGCAAGGTAACACTGGGGGCAACTCATTCACAATTCAACGTCAATGCTGAACCACCTAGCAGCGTATCGTCCAGAAATTGATGAATGATGGCGTGTCCGCAACGCAATCTACCCAGCGTGACCCAACCAATGCCCGCTGAGCAACCTACCAGCTGATCCGTTGTGTATCATTCGTCATTCAAGTTGCCGAACGCTGATCATACCTTTATCCATGATATCCCAAACAACCTTACGTGGATTCATAACCACACTTCTTGTGGCTGGCTGCAGTTTGTCATCGTGGGCCAACCCGCCACGACCAAACGTGCTACTAATTCTCTCAGATGACCACAGCGTCTCGCATGTGAGTTGTTACCACAACGAAAACACAAAGAGGTTCGGAATTACTCCAAACCTGCAAAAGTTTGCTGAGCAGGGAATGCGGTTTGAACGGGCTTACACCTCCGCCCCGCAATGTGCACCATCACGGATTTCGATTTTCGCATGTCGATCCCCGGTTAGTTTAGGAGTCACTCGATTCGGCCAGCCACCGCGTGCGGATGTTCCATTCTTCACAGACATACTTCGCTCAGGTGGATATTGGGTTGGATTGGACGGACGCCATCAGCATCTCGACGGCCGTGTCCGCGAAGCCGAACACATTGACAGAGCGCTGCGGGAAGCCGGTATGCAGAATCTCGACAAACGATTTGATCACTTCGTGCGGTCTGCGAGCACAAAGAAAGATCAGTTAATGCAGGTCGCCAATCGGGTTAACGCGGCTTTAGACAAAGTTCCCGACGAAAAACCATTCTTTCTTTACTTTGGATTCAATCAACCGCATCGAAAATTTTCGCAGCAGTACAATGGCATTGATCCGAGCGAACTGGAACTCCCGGACGACTGGCCTGACCTACCCGCTGTTCGCATCGACTATGCGAGGTATCTCGCCTCGGTTCGAGAACTAGACGAGGGCTTTGGACGGATCATTCAGCTTCTGAAGACGCGCGGAATCGAAGACAACACGCTGGTCATCTTTATGGGTGACAACGGCGAAGCGATGCTTCGCGGCAAAGGCACTCTGCTGGACCGCGGTACTCACGTTCCGCTGATTATTCGCTGGCCCGGCCGAATCAAGCCCGGATCAACTTCCTCCGCACTTGTCTGCGGCACAGACCTTGGCCCAACAATCCTCGCCGCATGTGGATTACAACCGCCAAATGAGATGACAGGCATCAGTTTTACTCCGCAGCTTCTTGGCGAGAAGACAGAAAACCGTCAGTACGTGTTCGCTGAACGTGGCTGGCACTGGGGTCCGATCACCCGCACCGATGGCTTGGATCTTTCGCGTTCAATCACCTCAAGACGTTACCGTTACATCTACAACGCCTTACCAAACCGCAGCTACACACCCGTCGATATGTCAAATAAACCTGCTTGGACTGCGATTCAGAAAGCGCATCATGAGAACAAATTATCCTCATTGCATCGGCGACTCTATTTTCAGAACCCGCGACCAATTGTCGAGTTGTACGACCTCAACAACGACCCGTTGGAACTCAACAATCTGGCGGGAGACAAATCGCATCGTGAAATGGAACAAACCCTTCGCGAGGAACTTGAATGCTGGATGATCCGCGAACACGATTTCCTGCCGCTGCCGTCACATGCATTGCAACTGGCAAAGTGAGATTCACGCATCGAAATCAAAGGAAAGAGTAAAGAAGACGAGCACAGGGATCGCATCGCAATAGATACCTGCGCTCAAAACCACTCGCAGGATTTCACACGTACGAGCAACCAACTTGCACCAAATCAATTAGGACATAGACAATTCCTGGCGGATCACCTTATCGAATACATGAATGAGCAACGCGCGATTCCACTATCACGCCGAAATCGAGTGCCGCCCATCTGCGGCTATCTGAGCCTTCTTCGTGATCAAGCACTCTCACGATTTTTCTCTTGCATTTGGCTAGGCGAATGGCCTTCGAAATCAAGCTTCGCATGTCCATCCATTGACCGATTTGCAATCGACCATCCGTCAGTCAATTTCTTCAAATCGCAACAGGAAAATCTCCCAATTGAACCATCTTTCCAAACCCCGAAACCCCTTTACGCCTTTGGCAAATTCCAGAGAAGCAAAACAAGAATTCGGACTGCCAAGCATCAAACAAAACGACAATGGGTGGATGATCACTGCGGTTTGGCGATGTTGCGCGCCCTCAGTGACACCCAAATCGTCAGCGGTTTGCACCACGATTCCGCCACCTGTTTCCGCAAGCCGGTAGAAAACGGGATCTCGAGTAAAGACTCCCTCGTTCAGCAGATTCCTCGTGTTATCCGCTCAAGTTCGCTTCTGATTGATAATGCTTTTCTGATACAGCGGACAGAAATGTACTTTGCCGAAGTCAGGGGTGGCGTAGTAGGGTCAAGACGGCAAAGATTTATCCTCGCTTGAAACGACCATACGATTTGCACAATGATCGCTATCTCGGCGGCAGCACATCGATGGTTCGGGTGGACACAGTTCCATGCAGACTGGCTCGCACACAGGAACACAATCATTACAAAACGAAAACGCAAGGCCGGCTCTCCGACCATGGCTGACAAAGCTGACAAATTTCGACTGTACGAGCAATCAGTACAGGACCCCGGCCACGAAGTGAAATTTCTGGATCAGGCTTACCAAGAAGCTCGCGGTCGTGCACCAGTCTCGCTCGGGGAAGATTTCTGTGGCACCTTCGCGGTCAGTTGCTACTGGGTCATGTCAGATCAACAGCGTACAGCAGTGGCGGTCGAAACATGCGGGGAAACGCTTCAATGGGGTCGCAGCAACAACTTGGCGAAACTCGATGGCGAGCAACGGAGTCGAGTTGAGTTGAAGCACCAGGACGCACGCACCCGAGATTCACATCAGGTGGATGTACTTACCGCGCAAAACTTTTCGTTTTGGATTTTCAAACTTCGAAGTGAAGTAATCGAGTACTTTCAAGCAGCACGTTCAAATCTGGCTGGAGACGGCGTGATGGTGCTGGACATGTTCGGCGGTGCGGAGTGCCGCACCGAGGGCCTTTCGCATCGAACAACCATAGAAGATGGCAAAAGGAGCTTCCGATACGATTGGACGCAAGTCTCTTTCAATCCAATCAACTCTGACCTTTGTTGCTCAATCGGATTTTCGTTTCCCGATGGCAGTCGAATGCAGAACGCCTTCGTCTACCATTGGCGACTTTGGACGATCACCGAAGTACGCGAATTGCTCATCGAAGCCGGTTTCGCTGCGACACACGTTTATTGGTTGATCGAATCGGAAGAGGACCTTCGGTGGGGAAGGTGCGAAAACGCACCGAGCGATGCGAGTTGGACCTGTTACGTCGTCGCTCTCAAATGAGGTCACTCTTTTCGCAGCTTCAAAAACAGCCAAGCGAGAAGTCCGGTGCAAAATCACTTCGAAAGCAGTCCCCTGTGACGCATCAGAGCTGACTTAGTCGCGACTCTAGTTTCGAGTCTCAATACATGGTTTTCATCCCGTGAAAAGTGACATGAGCACGGAGGCACCTAAAGGGTGCCAATCCTCTGTGCTTTCATCCGGTTCGTTATAAATTTCGGCCGAAGGCGAAAAATCACCCACCGCATAGCACCACTAACCTTGCCCGTGACAGAAACACCTGCTGGCAGATCGACAGAAGATAGACAATCGCTACGGAGATGCCGATCCAACCAATCTCGAACCACCGTGCCGCAGCGAGTTGTCCCGGCATGCCAACTGGCCGATGTTGCTTGCCGGGAATTTCTTCTAGAACGCAAGGTTTGCTGGAACTGATGTCCCCGAACGCTGCCCTGCAATTGATTTGCCTGAAACTTAAGTTCGCTTCACTGGCAAACCTCTTCCCAATCTAGCACGTTGAAACTCCGATCGTATAGCCTGTCGAAACTGCGCGGATACTGATGACCAATGACCTTATCGCTTTGGTCATAAACGAATGCAAGATCGTGGCCGATCGCAATCTCTCTTGCGGCCTCATACGAATAGCGACACGTCAACGCAGCTTCGTACAAAAGCAAGACTGGTCCCCACGCGCCCATCGGCATTGCTGTATTGAACTTCCGGTGGACGTGGTAACGTTCCACCTCAAAGCGGTAAACTTCCAGGGTCGAGGGTTCGATTAAATCGACCGTATCATGATTATGGCAAGGCCCAAATCTCTCCTCCACCTCACTGCGTGACTCAAGTTCGGGCAACGTCGTTCCGCTGTACCGGATAAATAGGCTGCACCCAGGCAGGCACGTTAACAAGAGAAATGCTACGGCCAAATGTGCAGATTGGGAGACCATTAAACGCATTAATCCCTAAACAAATTATTTCAGCATCATGAGTGACAAGAAAATGCAACGACGCATACTGTAGAGATCCCAAGCCTGGACTACACCACGCGCAATTGAACTACAACATCAGCGTTCGAATATGTCGTAGAGCGCTAACAATGCTCCACGTGTGCGTCAACATCAACTCTAGAGCAGCATCTTTCTGACGCTACTTCCCGAGCGTCTGAGCGACGTCGCAGCTTGCTTCTACGAACAACCAATGTGCTCGATTTGCACCAAACACCGTTTGATAGCATCCCAACGCTCACTGACAGATCAATCCAGATTGGGCATTCAATGCCACATTCAACAAATAACTCGGTACCGTGAACGAGCTGGTCCGTTGCACACGACCCCTCGCGATTGATGGCACATGAACATCACGCTCCTTGATGTCACGGGACAACAAACACCGACTCGAACAACCTAGCTGACATCGCCCCCTTGTTCGTATCGAGCTAACAAAGGTACGGACGCGCGGATTCTAAGCAGCGCCGTCACGACCGTGCCGTCAGAGATTTTTACAGCAACAGATTTGACGGATGCAAAAATCGCTTCAGTGCTTTTTTTTAACAATCCACTGTTTCGCTCATCACGGAGTGTCACCCACTTCAATACTGAATTTCAGAAAACAACCTTCGCCGGCGTCCATGCCAGACTTGATGGGGCGGATTTACTGAGGTGCCCATGTTTTCAAGAAGGACGCGAACAATTCTTCGTCGTACCCTCGGCCTGCTTCCAATTCACCGGTTTCCTGCGAATGCAAAAACGTGCCATCTTGATCAAGCACAAAGAAGTGTGGATACCCTGAGATTTGGGGGTAGTTGCTCAAAAAAGCTGCATTATAGTTTTCGTCACTCTTGTTCACTTTCATGATCAGAAAGCCGCTCTCAAGATCCGCATGGATTCTTTCGTTAGTATGAACGAACTCGTTCAAGATTTTGCACCAGCTTCACCAGTTCCCACCAATTTCTAATATGATTCGCTTATTGCCATCCTTAGCTCGCTTCACCGTTTCGCGAAGGTCAGCATCGACATCGCGCGACGGATCATATTCATCAACGGTATAGATCTGGTGAGTCGCTTCCGCGGCTGGAATAAGGGATTCATCCGCGACGTCGGTTGAGGCCACTTCTACGTTCCGCGTGCAGCCCACGCCCAACACAGCAACCAAGCCCAGCAAGAGAACGCATTTTTTCATTAGAACCAGCCTTTAAAGTCTTGGTTGCTTGGGTCTTATCCTTATCACCCGTGGTTAGAGACCTCAACATTCTAATCGAATCTGGTGGCTGCCGCAGGAAAGACACGCCAAGCTTTTGATAGATCAGCTTGGGCAATCCAACTTCCAACGATGGGGACTGCAACTATGGGTCAGCCGATTTCGGGTATAAACTTCTGATCTTGGCTACGGGTTGAAAGAGGAAACTCCTGAATGAACGAAAGATCTCCGACCGATCGATGGCTGTGTTCGCTATTTCTGATGGCGGTTGCACTGCTCTGTGGATGCGAATCTAAAGGGGTCACGGACCAGCCCCTGACTTTACGGATGGCGCATGTCTACGAGGTCACCGCTCCAACACATGCCTATGGAACGGCCTTTTTATCCGAGCGGATTCGCGCGAAAACGAATGACCTGGACGTGACGGTATATCCCGGAGCACAACTGGGAAGTGAGTCCGAGCTACTAGAACAATTGGTGGCCGGTGAACTGGACTTGGTGATCACAGGGCCATCATTTCTGGCAATGTGGCACCCACCGGTTGGCGTATTAGATGCTGCTTTTGCATCACGCGATCTAGACCATATGCTCGAGATGGCGGGAAGTGCAGAGATGGCACCGGAGTGGGATGAACTTCGCAAGAGATATGACGCGAGAGTTTTGGACACCTGGGCGTACGGATCGCGTCACGTTACGTCGAACGTGCCCATTCGTCATCCAGATGATCTAGAGAGTTTTCGACTGCGAGCGCCAGCGGCGCGAATTTTCCAGGAATCAGCGGAAGCACTCGGCGCGAGTCCGATGCCGATTGCGTTCAGCGAAGTCTACCTTGCACTACAACAGGGTATTGCTGACGGCCAAGAGAACCCGGTACCAGTCATCAAATCGATGGGGTTCCATGAAGTCCAAAAGTGTCTGAATCTGACAGGCCATATTCAGTCATCATTGCAAATTCTGGTCAATGAACGCTCGTGGAATCGTCTAACGCCTGACCAACAGAAAGCGCTACTCGATTCAATCAAGGAACTGGGGGGCGATGTCTATGATGGCTTGATCAAAGACGAGGAGAAGTTGATCGAAGAATGGCGAAAAGACGGAACGATGGAGATCATCGAAGATGTTGACGTCGATGCTTTCCGAGATCGATGCCGAGAGTACTTTTCCAAGGGATTCGAATTCAGCGATGTCTACAATCGCATCACCGCCGAAACGTCAGAAGAGGATGGCCAATGAACACCGACCATGACCCGGACCGAGCTAATCCCGTGGCGAAGGGAGCGTTCATGGATACTAGCCCAGCGGAAAGTAACGCTTCCAATTCGACCAGCGAAAAACCACTTCCACTAGCTAACTGTGTTCGCTGGATGGTGATCAGCGAAAAAACCGTTGCTTGTTTTTTTCTATTGGTCATTGTGTCCACGATGGCGACCCAGGTCGTCGCCCGCTACGTCTTTGGTGCTCCGCGTCAGTGGAGCGAAGAGGCCGCGTGTTTTGCGTTAATCTGGATGACATTCATTTCAGCTGCCTTCGTGATGGCCGAGGGGCGTCACATCGCAGTCGACATGATTTCGGCTCGCGTCGGAAACCGCGGAAAGCTGTTTATCGAATGCATGAGCTACGTTGTGGTCGCAGCCTCGTGCCTCTTGCTGTTGATCGGCGGTGCCAATTTTGTCTGGTACGTCGGCAAGGTCGCATCAGCAACTCTGGGAGTGCCGAAAAGTTGGTGGTACGGAGCTGGGATGACGGGACTGTTGTTGATGGCAGTGCATTCCCTTGTGAATCTTTTTCAGGTGATTGTGTCGGGAAAGCCTATCCCACGTGAAACCCATGTTGAAGAAGAAGCCGTTCAACTGGAAATGGAGCCGAGCGAATGATACTGGGTCTATTGGTCGTTGCCATGCTGGTGCTCTTGTTTTTGCGGGTCCCAGTCGCCATCAGTATGTTGTTGCCATGCCTGTTCTACGTCGCGTGGTCGCCCGATATCACACTCGGAGTCGCACTGCAGCGAACGGTCGTGTCAGTCGGCGCGTTCGAACTTCTGGCTGTTCCACTGTTCATCATGACCGGCTATCTCAGTAATGCTGGCGGTCTGGCTGACCGATTGTTTCGAATGTTGCTCACCTTGTTTAAAAAGATCCCCGGCAACCTGGGATTTGTAAATGTCTTCAGCAGCCTGATGTTTTCTTGGATGAGCGGTGCCGCCATCGCCGATGCCGCGGGACTCGGATCCGTCCTTGTACCGGCAATGAAAAAACGGGGCTACGACGAAAAGTTCGCGCTCGGCCTAACCGGAGCATCATCGCTGATCGGGCCGATCATGCCACCAAGTATCCCCGCGATTGTCTACGCAGTCTCGGCGGGCGTTTCTGTTGGTGCTTTATTCTTCGCAGGAGTGCTGCCCGCACTCGCGCTAACGTCAATCCTGTGCATCTTCGTTTATCGAGATGCCCGAAAGAACCCACTGCGTGAAGAAGCGACCGCCCATGACATTCCTGTCTCCAAGGCCGTAATATCAGCGCTTCCTGTCCTGCTGACACCCGTCATCATTCTCGGTGGCATTCTCGGTGGAATCTTCACCCCAACCGAAGCAGCAGCTGCTGCTTTTATGTGGGTATTTATCTTGAGCATCTGCTACAAATCTCTATCTTTCAGAGCATTCCGCGGCGTCCTGATCAAAACGACCACAACCACCGGTTCAATCATGCTGATCGTCTCGGCGGCCGGTCTGTTCGGCTGGGTCATTGCGCGCGAACAAGGGCCTCAGGCAGTGACCGAGGCAATGTTGCAGTTCACCGACAATCCGATCGTCTTTCTGTTGTTGATCAACGTCGCCCTGCTAATCACTGGGATGATTCTCGAGCCAGTAGCTGGACTCCTGATAACCGTGCCCGTCCTCTTACCAGCCGCTATCGAGTTTGGAATTGATCCACTGCATCTTGGCATTGTAATGATTCTCAATCTCGTCCTCGGGCTATTGACGCCCCCAGTCGGGCTTGTGCTTTACGTACTCAGCAGCGTCACAGGAAGCTCGGTTCAAACAGTGACCCGTGGCACGATCCCATTTCTGATTCCGTTGCTGATCACGTTGCTTTTGATCACCTTCATTCCGGCGTTCAGCCTTTGGTTGCCAAGCCTTCTCGCAAAATAGATCGCCTTCATGAATGTGTTAATCAGCGAAGGCGAGGGCGAACGACTTCATATAGGAACACAATGTTAAACAGTGCCGAGATTGAACAGTACCATCGCGACGGGTATGTCACCCCCGACTTTCGCATGGATGAAACAACACTTGATGGTATCCGTGAAGCCCACGCTCGATTGATCAATCGTCATCCGGAATTCAATGACTATTGCTCTGCGCTGCTGGCATACGATACATGGTTCCTAACCGTAGCCCGCGAGCCTGCAATTTTAGACATGGTCGAGCAGGTCATTGGCAGCGATTTCGCGTTGTGGAATTCCAGTTTTTTCGCCAAACCGGCAAGAATCGGAACGCGAACGCCCTGGCACCAAGATGGAGAGTACTGGCCAATCAAACCGCTGGCAACTTGCACCGTCTGGATTGCGTTGGATGCATCCACCAAGGAAAATGGCTGCTTGCGCGTCATTCCTGGCTCACACAGATCAAAGCAACTGGCCCGACACAACCATAGCGATGCACCCAACATAGCCCTCAATCTGGAACTGGATAAAAACGCGTTTGACGAATCAAAAGCCGTTGATATTGAGTTGCAGCCCGGTGAAGTCTCACTTCACGACGTGTATCTCTACCACGGTTCTGAACCGAACCTTTCCGATCATCCTCGCCGCGGCATGACTTTGCGGTATATGCCAACTTCGTCCGTCTACTGTCACGACGACGACACTCGATTTGAACGCAAGGGGCGATTGGAGATGTCGAACCGAACGATTTTTCTGATGCGGGGCAGTGATACATCTGGCCAAAATGACTTTCGAGTACGGTACTAAGTCTTTCAACCAAAATACGCATTCGACGATCCTCAACCTGCGATAACGGCTTGGCCAAACACGAAACCAAAGACAAGGATTCTTGTTGAAGGTGTCGAGACTTTCCGGAAGCCAACCCCACGAGTCCGCAAACTGCGAACGCCCGTGGGTGCAGGTCGGGTCACAGACTGCTGCAAGCGTTTCGAGTGTCCAGTCACCCGCTTTTGTTGCTTCGGAATCATCGATGATCAGGCCTGGGAACTGTTTTGCTGATTGGTTCTGCTACTTTTGCCAGATCAAACTCTGCTCATATCGCTCCAGCTTTCCTCTTAGCTCAACGTAATCGAGATCCTGCAGGGCAATCCCGTCATCAATCGCAAATGCTGCGGCCGTTCCAGCACTCGGGCCAGGAATCATGAGAACGGCTTCCATGCGGATGGAACCATAAGCAACATGCGAGGAGGAAAGGCAGACCGGCACCAACAAATTGACGCACTCCTCTCGTTTCGAGATGATCACACGATAAGAAATGGGGTAGGGTCGTGGACAGCCATGACCAAAATGTCCCTTGTTGCGGACGGTGATTTTTCCACCTTCTTCCACAACCACGCGTTGGCAGAAGCGCGATTCCATCGCATACGACGCCAGAGCAATTGAATCGGGCGCAATCTTTTTTGATTCACAGTCGGCCTGAGTAATCACGTAATCGGAAACCATACGGCGACCCTGCCGCACGTAAAATTGATGTGGCCAGTGTCCAGTCCGCTGGAACTCGTTTGGGTCAAGGCCGAGGCGGTTCACCCGATCTCGTCAATCTTTGGGAACGCGTTCGTCGCGCGAAAAAAAGCATCAGGCCCTGTTGATACTGGACATGATCTTGAAAAATGCGTTCCCGCAATTCGTAGAGTTTTCGCAAAGGCATAGGTATCCCCCGACACGGTCGAGGAAGTTCCACCAAAGCTGCCTGCTGATAAGTACCGCCAGGCCACTGATAATTACCTCCCACATAATCCGACGAAAAGCTACCTGCATTGTTGCTATCACCGCTCGGCATCTGGGCGGGGCCGTCGGTCATTGGGGCCGTAGTGGAGTTCAGCGTCCAACGAAGGCTTGATTCGGCATGCAGAAAGCGGGCGAGTATCGGGCGGACTCATAGCCAAGCGGTTTGGGAAACGGAATTTTCCCAACCTTGTTGGAAAGGTACATCAGGAATTTGTAGGCTTGCACCCGGTAGTCGCCTTCACCCGGCTTTCCGAAATCCTCGGATGCGATCTCAGCAAGCAGACCAGACCGAGGATTATCTGGTTCGACATAGGGACTCAGCGGTAGCCGGCAGAATTGATAGACGTCCTTCCAAGAAATCGTTTGCCACTGACGCGTCATCGATTCACCGTAAGCCGCGGCAGGCTTTCGTCCGACGCGATAAGAGATATTGGCAGACGCGAGCAAGTCCCCTTCGTAAGTGCTATCGACAAACACTTTCGCCCTGATCAGCTCTCCGGTTTCCATGCTCACCCAAAGCGACAGTTACCTTCCATCCGAACCGACTCCAGGGCAAGGCCCTTCCGGTCCATCACCCCCGCCTCCTCAAGCATCTTCAAATAGAAGTATTCGGCGTGAGAGGGTCGGAAGTTATTTTTTTGCCAAAACGATTGTAGAATTCCAGAGCCAAACCGCCGATGGATTCCTCTTTCCCAGGTTTAGTTGCCGTCAGTCCTCCAACGTCATTCCACGAACGTGCTAATTAAAAGAGAGTAGCACGGACTTCTTACCTTGACATGCCGCCTGAATCGTAGCCATTACTCCGGCGGGTGTGCTGCCATAAACTGCGACATCACATTCGATCACCCGATGCTCACCACGTTGCACTCTCTGGCAATAGAAAAACGCGAGTGCCGCTGCTGAGCCTCGCCTTGGGCCGTTGCGTTCTGCGTTGTTACGAAAGCTACATTCAGCAGCGCGACTTTGGCCATTGAAAGAATGACGAACGATGGTTTTGGCATGCGTACAACTTAAGTGATACGGGAGAACTGAAACCAGTGTAGAACCACCACCGTGTGTGAGTGACCAACTATAGTCGATGTCCATGCGTAAGAGAGTCGACACGGAGACTATGCTCATTGCCAAATCACTCTTGCAAACCATTTCTCTCGGAAGCGGTACACAACATTTTGCTCGCAGCGATTTGCATGGAAGGTGTCACTTTGAACATCCAGCAGCGAATCGGATGCATAATTAGAAATGATTGCGAGAGCAGAATGCCGATTCCAAGTGCGATGTTTTTAATGGAAGCAGGACGCGCCGTGGTCGACTCAACCGCCCCGCCAATCAGTCCCACAAACTCCCCCTTCACGCGTGCGTATCGGGGTATGCAATCGACAGACGAAGTCGCAGAAAACTGGCGTTGAGACCGGCCGATTCCAAACAACGACTACACGGCCGCTTTTCGTTGGATAGTTTGCAGGAGATTGAAAAGTTGCCCCCGGCTTGCACGACGTGGATTGTTCAATAGACGCTCAACGTTGACCGAGTCGACGATACTTTTCAGTTCATCTGACGTGTCAACACCAACCGCATCGAATGTCGTGGGGCAATCAATTTGCAACAATAGGCTTGTGATTGACTCGCTGACGTCGTCGACATTGGTGCCTCCCATGACATCCATAATTCTCGCAATTCGATCTCGCACAGCGAATGTGCCGCGCGGATCAATACAATCATTGTCGGTCACCCCTGCGTTGAAGGCGAACATTGGCGCGAGCGTAATCGCAACAGCCATGCCGTGCGGCACACCCCGCCGCGACGTAAGAGCGTAGGACAACGCGTGGGGTGCCGTGGTCTTCGTGATGTTGATGGCCTTACCGGCCAAATGCGATGCGCGACTCATCGCCTCTCGGGCTTCGGGTGTCGGTGAATTGGTCGCTGTCACAAGGTTGCCAAACGCGAGCCGTGCCGCCTCGCTTGCGTACTGCATCGACTCCTCAGTGGCAGCGACCGCCCACATCGATTCAATCGCCTGACAGAAGGCATCGAGTCCGGTGGAAGCAGTGATTCGTTTCGGCAGGCTCGCGGTCAGCTTTGAGTCAACAACTGCGTAGCGTGGCAACAGCGTTGGATGCGCAACTGAATACTTCTCATTATCGACGTAAACAACGGCGAAGTGGGTCGCTTCGCTCCCAGTCCCGGCAGTGGTCGGAATCGCCATCAACGGTTTCCCAGCAACCTCAATCGAGGCCTGGCCAGTTGCGATATCGCGTGCAGTCGCCGCTTGAACAGCGAGTGATCCAATTAGTTTTGCCAGATCAATTGCCGTGCCACCACCCAATGCGATTACAAAGTCAGGTTGGCATTGGCAATAAGCCTTGATCCCACGCTGCACATCCTCCAACTTAGGGTTCAACTCAAAATTGGTAAACCAAGTTGTTGCCCGCTGTCGAAAGGACGGTTCAAGGACATCCTTTGCTCCCGACACCTGCCACGCTAGTTCATCAATCACTAAGAACAATCGATCGGTCTTCACTGATCTCAATTTGGACGAGACTTCGCCAATGGATTGGATCAGAGAATGCTGAACAACGGTCAACTGGGATCCTCCGGCGTGGTGATTTTTAATGCAGCCTCCGTATGATGCCTCAATGTTGATTACGAATCAACACACAGAATTGCCCACAGTCCGTCGAATTTGCGAGTCACTCTTTGGATTCCACTGCCATTTCACTCACAGGGTTTTGTGCTGCGCAATGGCGGATGCTGCTGGCAAAGATGTTCTGCGATCTGTTTTCTACACAAGTCGTCAGACGTTCGGATTTGCCATTCCCGACCTTGAGCAGGAGCTGGGCGTTTCCAAATCAACTCTGGACTGGGCCAGTGCGATTCTGCTGTGGATTTAGGCCATCGATCAATCGAACAACGGAAACCTCGGCGACAGGTTTGGCGGCCGTCGAATGATGAGTCTCGGTGCCGTGCTCTCATGTGGTCTGAAGTGGATGATTGGCTTTGCGACAGGTTTTGCAATTCTAACGTTCCCATTGGCGCCCAACGGCTGTACCCAATCAATTGGCTGGGCTACGGGAAGCCGCGTACTTTCCAGTTGGTAGCATCAACACGGTACAAACCTGGGGCGTCAGCCGACGAGCCATTGACCTTCACCTAAAGCGAGTCGCCAAAGTAGAGCAGGCCCATCGCCATACCAATATCGAGGTAAATTCTCTCCACCATCGCGGAATTGTTGCTCATCGAAATGGCACTCGTCGAATCGGGAATCATTCACCGATATAAAGATCGTTTCTGGTCCGACGCGATGAGGCGACCACGGTCATCGACTGTCAGACAAATCCACGATCCTTGGTCAGCGTTCGGAACTTCATAGATCTCCTCCGCAACAAACCCAGCAGGGAGAGTGAAATCAACTATCTCAATCTCCGCCATTACGGATCCCCCAAAAACGGGGATAAGCGCGGAAAACAGCATCATTCCGCGAAGCTCGAATATCCAAGCATCGTAGAAATCACTTGACGCATGTTTCGTTATAAAGTCGACGACACGCTTTATAGTCGTATTCGCAAAATCGGTTTCGTTAGTCTCGTGTCTCGTTGCCTCTAGTACAAGCAAATACAGCGCGTATGAACCTCGGGGATGACCTCGCGCCAATCCTATCCGACGGGAGTCGGTTCGCAGGGGCTAACCTGCACGAAATACAAATGCTATCTCGAGAGTAGGTGAGGCAATCACAACCTCATGGGATTGCAGCTCAATCCTTCGCGAAAGCATTAATTTCATACCAACGGGGGAGAAGGGAGGCTGGCTGAGCGGCTTTGGGATCAGTAAGCAACCAATATTCCAACAAGGCGGCAAACGAGGTTCTCACGCCTGGGTAGCAACTTGCTTCAATCAAATATCGCCGACAACCGCGACGTCAAAATATCAGCGGAGCTGCGAGCTCTCGTACGTCCGTGGCGCCCAAAATCCGAAGACCTGTTTTGCAAGATTCCACTTATTGGCAAACACTCACGCGTGTACTGATATGCACCAACCGAAGGGCGTTTAGAAACGTGACCTTAATACCTCAAGCACTTGCTCCAGCGAAGATCGCACGTTGGATTCACCGGGAGCCAAAATAAGGGATTGAACTTGGCGCAACACTGGCTTGCAGCGTTGCGCTTCATTCGAAATGGGATCGTCCTCGTCCTTCCGACCTACCAACGATAGCGGTAGCCATAACCGTACGGGTTCCACCGAGGACTGCGATACGGAGACATGGGATAGTGGCCGTAGTACGGATTGCTGTGGTAGATAATCGTGCGTTTGGTATGCGCTGGGATTGTCTTGACCGGATTGGAGTAATATTCGCGGACGTTGCGAAAGGAAGAGCGCAATCCGAAATAGGGATTGGTCCGCGCCTGATGCTCATATCCGCGAACCTCCTGGGGAGGTGGAATTGGACGTTCCGGCACTTCAGTCTCGATGATCGTGGCAAACTGCGCGTTAGCAGGAAATGGATTGGAGAGAGAAACAGCGACGATCGCTGCTCCGAAAATCAATGCGAGGTTTTTTTTCATCGTAGGCTCCCGAGACTGATTTCGATGGACAACTTCCATTCATTCTAAAGTTCTTAGGTAGCGAGAATCGTGCCAAAGTATGCATGCACGCTGCAATTACCTCATTTCCTCGCCAAAACATCTTAAGACGCCAAACCAGATGCGACGCGTTGCTCGCAAATGTCGTCGTTTTGATACCGGACCGCGTCAAACTGAGATCAGCATCATGGATCATCTGAACTCAGCTCGTCTCGCGCGAACTCAATTGCCCTCTTCCAAACATGGTACTTGTGGACGGTTTGGCAGCGTAACCATCCAAGCGGATACAAGTAATCGGTGGGAATTCATGGATACCTAGTGGACGGTGCATTCAGCACCCCAATCGGTTAGGAGAATGGTCTCGCGGTCCTTGCGTTACTTTCCGGATTACACGGACCGCTATCATCCACGCGAATACACTTCTTGTTTGACTTGATGCATAAGCAGAAGTAGAGGCTCCCGGCATAAGCTTGTCTGAATCGTTCAAACAGAACGAACTTCATCGACTCAGCCTCTGAAAAACGACTCGGCAACACTTTCCTCAAGATAAAGTTTCTGAATCTTTTCAAAAGCGTCCTTTCCGCCGCGGAATCAAAACTCCGACGAACATTCGTCCCTACAAAGTCGTATCGCTTCACCCTTAGCGGTCGTTACCGAATTTCAATCCAATCTCAACCCAGAATTCGCTGCAGGGTATATAGCTGCTTGCGAACTCGTCGGACAAAACATTCGTTCGATTTTCTCATCCAGGAAGACTACCACTGTTTCTCTGTCACAGTCTATGACGACTTGAAGGGTGTCGCATACCAAGCCGAGAAAGATCGACAACCTTTTGAGATGTCGTCTCCCGCCAAGACAGCACATGGCACCAGGAAAAGGGTCACGCCGGTCGCGAAGAGCACTCCAAACGCGAGCGAGACCGCCATCGGGATCAAGTACTTTGCTTGGATCGACGGATCGAAAATCAGCGGCGTCAGCCCAACAAATGTCGTTACCGATGTTAGAAAGATCGGACGAAATCGACTGGTTCCTGATTCGGCAACCGCCTCAAACAAAGATGTTCCCATCTCACACCGGCGATTAATAAAATCCACCAAAACAAGCGTATCATTGACGGCTATCCCAGCCAGTGCCAGCATACCGAAGACCGATAGATAAGAGGGCGTCAAATCGAGCAGTATATGGCCAAAGATAGCGCCAATCACCGCAAAAGGCACCGCTAAGAGTACATAGACTGGTTGCAGCAGCGATCGGAGTGCCACCGCCAGCAGCCCATAGAGCGTCAGCCCAAGCAGGATCGCCCCAATGATTGTCTGCCGTCGGGTTGCTTCGGCATCTTCAACATATCCATCATAACGAAAGGTGAGACCGGCTGAATTACACAATTTCTCGAGGGTCGGATCAAGATCCCTGGCGATCGCCACCATGTCAACACTCTCATCTCGAACATTCGCACCAATACGGGCAATCTCTGCTTTATCCATGCGTTCGATGTTGCTGGGAGCTTTGACAACGGCAATCGTCGCCACAGTCTTGAGTGGGACTTCGGCTCCCGATGGAGTGCGAATTTTGAGTCGATCGAGGGTATGAAGTGACCGTCTCCCCGATTCTGGCAACCTTACCATAACGCGAACGTCATCCGTGCCCCGTTGGAACCGTTGCGCTTCTTCACCATAAAAAGCCTGCCGAACTTGACTGGCCAACATCGATTGAGTTAGCCCAAGTTCTGCAGCCCGGCTCTTCAGGCGAATCCGCAGTTCGTCTTGTCCCTCGTCAACATCCGTCCACTGATCTTTCAAGCCAGGGTAGGTTTCTAACAACGATTTAATCTTCCTAGCGACTTCTCTCTTGGCGGGTGAATCGGGTCCTCGGAGTTCCAAATTGAATTCGTCATCATCCGGTCCCCATTCCCGAACCATAGCCGCTTCAGTTCGCGTTCGAAACTCACGCGCCTCAGGAATTTCACCGACGAGCTCACTCCAACGTGTCGCCAAGTCCGTATTGGACGGTCCGGGTTCACTGCGTTGTTCTGGCGGTAATACCTCGAAGGATGCGTATGCCCGTGACCGGTCATAGTCGCGACCAGGACGCGAAGCGCCTGCCAGTGTCACGATGTTGCCAACCATTGATTCACCCGTCACCGGATCAACAGCTTCTTTTTGTAGAATGTGGAGTGCATCAGTGATGCGTTGCACGTACCGCTCGGTGACTTCCATAGGCGTGTCGCTGGGCAAACTCAGCATCGCGCTGATACGGGTGGTATCAACCGTCGGATAGGGTACAAATTTCATACGTCCGCTGATGCAATAGCCTGCCATCACCAGCGCGATCGCGATGAAACTCGCGATCACCACCCAGCGACCTTTGATCGCCATTCGCAAAACGGGTGCGTAAACGCGCACAATAAAGCTTTGCAGCAGACTCGAAACACCAGATTGAAAACGAGAAAAGAATCCGTTCGATCGCTTATACCGCAAGTGTTTCAAGTGCGCCGGCAAAATCAACTTGGATTCAATGAGCGAAAACAAAAGCACCATCGCAACAATTGGTGGAACTTGTCGCGCGTAGTCTCCCCAATTTCCATCGAAAAACATCATCGGAACAAATGCCACGATTGTCGTTAACGCCCCAAATGTGACCGGCGTCGCGATCTCTTTCGTTCCTTGAATGGCAGCCTGCAGCGGGTCTTTTCCCTCACTGATTTTGCAGTAAATATGCTCAGCGGTAACAATTGCATCGTCAACGACAACACCGGTCACGATGATGAACCCGAACAGGCTCATCACGTTCGCTGTCAAGCCAAACCAAGGCATGAAAATCGCAGCCCCGGCAAAGCTCACAGGGATTCCGATCACGATCCAAAACGCGACTGCCGGTCGAACAAACAAACCCAGGATCACCAGCACAAACAGACCACCCAGAGCCAATGCCCAACTCAATGTGCTCAGCCGCTGCCGAATTGCAATTGACTGATCATCCCAGATCTCCAAACGGATTCCCTCGGGAAAGATTGCCGGTGTCTCCGCGATGTACTCGCGGACGCTTTTCGCGATTTCCAACGCATTCTCATCATTCACTCGCATCACTTCTAGCAGAAGCGCCGGCCGGCCATTGTAGTACAGCCGGGGTTGATCCTCACTAAATCCATCCGTGACCTTCGCAACGTCACCAACTCGAATCTCGGCGCCGCCGACCGAACGAACCGGGATTTGTTCAAATTCGCGACGATTAAACGCTTGACCGTCAGTACGCACGATAAAAGTACCACTATCACTGTCGATCGCGCCGGCGGGGAGGTCAATCGAGAAGGCTCGAATCGCGTCTGCAAGCTCTTGAAAGCTGAGGCCATAAGCTAATAGTTTTTCGACGTCCGTTTCGATCCCAATCTCTGGATCGAGATCTCCCTGCAAGACAACGCGGCTGATCCCGGGCATCTCTAATAGGTCACGCTGAACCTTGATTGCGACGTCGCGAAGCTCACGTACCGCCAGATCCCCGGTGACTGCTATTTCCAGAATCTCATAGTAGTGCGCGGACTCAGGAATGTAGATCCGCGGTGGTTCCGTCTCAGCAGGAAAGGTTGTGATTGTATCAACACGCCCTTTTATATCATCGAGTAACTCACGGCGGTCTTTCCCACGCGCAGCGCCTACCCAGATCCAAGCGCCCCCCGGAAATCCTTCTGATTTGATGGAATCAATTCCCTCGACGCCTTCGAGCGCCTCCTCAATCGGGATCAAGATGGCTCGCTCTACGTCTTTGCCCGTAGCACCGCGATACGCCATCCGAATACTGATCCCCTCCCAACTTAGTGCAGGAGTCACCTCGAGTGGGACTTGCGTTATCGCAGCAAATCCACCGGCAACCAAAATCAAAATCATCAAAAAATTGGCCGCGATCCCATTGCGGGTAAACCAACTGATCATGGAGTGGGGTCTCCAACTGGCGGATGCCCCGCCAGGGAATCCGTTTCAAGATCCGAGATGATCTCGACAACCGCTCCTTCAGGAGCATACACCAACATCGTGGTTGCAACATAATCCCCCGAATTTATATTCTGGTCGCGAACGATCATGTGATTCTCATCGGACCAAACCGGATTAAGCTTACGTGTCCGCAACTTGTTCGTCGCAGGATCGATCAAATGGACTTGATTGAGCGACCGAACTGAATCTCTCGGGATAGCGATGACATTCTCCAGCGTTTCACCACGGATCGTGGCGCTAACCGGCTGACCAATACGTAACACCGAGCCATCGCGATGCAGCGCAAATGGGTCGGGAATTCGAGCGATTGCAAACAACTCAAGCGAATTCGGATCAAGGGCCCCCTCGGTGCGAACGATTTGACCGCTCCACTCAGCTTCGTTGTTTGGATTGATCGAATCACGAAGCGTAACGTCCAATGGCGGATCACTTTCGCGTTCGGGAAGACGCAAGAATCTTAAATCTCGTGTTGCAACCGGCAGCCGCACCTCAGCGTAATCGATTGCAAAGACGTCTCCCAGAGTCATTCCGACCGTAATCAATTCACCGAGTCCAATTACCCTGCTGACCACACGACCGGAAAACGGCGCGACGATTTCAGTACGTTCTAGATCTCGCTGCGCTTGATCCAAATTTGCCGATGCGACTTCAACGTCGTTCTCCGCCTGAACATACGTTGAACGCGATGCTTCCAACTCAACCAGGGAAGCACTATCTTGGGCGGCAAGTTGCTCCATTCGCTTCTTGGCCGCCGACGCCAAATCCA
The DNA here is from genome assembly GCA_036339635.1 of Planctomycetota bacterium. Classification (GTDB taxonomy): domain Bacteria; phylum Planctomycetota; class Planctomycetia; order Pirellulales; family Pirellulaceae; genus Rubripirellula. Next base: position 67,171 of record JAYZAR010000426.1, read on the forward strand.
AGGCGGCCTCACTACGGCGAACTTCTTGCTCTGCGATTCGAAGCAAGGTCTTGTAATCCCGATCGTAAATCTTAACAAAGACGTCGCCTTATTTAAAAAAACGACCAACTTCGAACTCGGGATTGATCATGATGACACGCCCGGTCACCTCAGCCGAAAGCGTTACCTGGTTGTGGGCACTCACCAAACCATTGGTTTCGATGTGTACCTGGTAACTCCCGAGTTCCAGGAGTTCCACGCGGCTTCGCACTTTCGTTGGCTCGGGCGGTTCGACCACTTCCTCTTCAACGGGAAGCGAAAGCTGACGAAAGCCGAACCATCCCGCTGCCAAAATGCAGGCGGGCAGAATGATTCGTACCAGCAACGCGAAAAACCTATGTTTCATGATCTTTGGTTAGAGCGAGCGAGACGCGATTTGATCGTTGGTGGCCAGCGCCTGGGAGAGGGCAAAACGGCGTAAAAGGCAACCGAACTGGGGGGCGATCGAAGGTGGGAGCAAGAACGCCTACCAAAGTAGTTTTAGAAGACGAACACCCCGTGGCGTCTCACCCGTCCTTGCCTTGGTCAAGGGGATCGATCCGCACGCGAAACTGGCGAAATTCTGCCAAGCAGGTCTGGTAACAGGAGCATTTCGCGGAGCAAGCTTCCCCTTGAATAGCATAGCTACCCGCCAACCGAATGTCACTCGAACCCTCTCGAATTTATGGTACGCCCGGCAAGACGAACTCGCCGAGCTTTCAACGCCATGACCAACCGAAGCCGGTTCGAATCCCAGTCTTTGTCCAAACTTCCCCGGCGGTAAACTCAATTCCACTCATGCCTTTACCACGTGCCCGGAAATATCTTTCCCTTAATAGGCAGAATTCTGCCTTCCGGGCGACCATCTCTTCACTTTCAACAATCAATCGCACACTTATCAGAAAAGCATGTACGGCGTGTCTTGCTGGACTAGGAATACCCATTTTGGAGCCCTGCTAGTACCAAGTACGCCAGCGATTCATTTCAGACAGAACACATTAGAAAAGTTGAAAGAGTTCAGTAGATGCCGTTAGCGAATCACTTATCGCCTTGCATACATTCGTAAATAAGACCGACAGGATCTAGTCAGATTGACTCGTCGATGCGTTTGTATCGATCGAACGAGGATGGCTCAGGACTCAAACCGCCGCGGTCAGAAATTCAACGCAACCCTGAACTCACGCGCGAGACCAAAAAGCACGTTAGTACACTCTCAAAATGTTCTACCCATCTCACAAGCCGTCCAAATCACATGCGTTCTCTGGTGGAACAACCTTAATAACACATCCCACCCAAACCCAAGTTGTACCTGATAAAAAACTGGAATATCCAAAATCGACTGTTGGTTCAAATTTTTCACAATAAAGTTGGAAAACGTTTTGCTCCTGAACCCAGACCGTGAATCCTAACTCCATCGAACGGACAATACGATTCTTCTCTCCCGTGGCATGCGATTTCCGTAATGACGGAGTAAATCCAACTCGTTATCATTTGAACGCGAAAGCTTACCATACACACGCGAATCCAATCGCACATTCCTCCGTTCGAAACCAAACTGCATCTACGCTGGAAATTCGACGGAGTACTTTTGCGAGATGGCTTCTACATTGAGTGCAAGCGTTAAGCAAATAACTCAGAAGGAATCAAGTTCTCATGGCGAAGAAATACTTCAAGTTGCAGCACAGCGAAAGCGTTATCGTGCAAGCCGCAGCTCAAATCTATGCAGCTTATATCACGAGCGGTCGCGTGCCTGACGGTGACGAGGCCAAATGGATGAAACGCTCTATCAAAGAAGCTGTGATGATTGGCCAAGCAACGGACGAAGCGATCATCAGCGACTCCGAGATCGATTCAGCGGAGGCGGAGGAATCTGGTAGGATCACAGTCGGACGAATTAGGGCAGCGCAAAACCGCTTGGAATAACGAAGGCATTCGCCGTCGAGTTCATCAGAGTTCATGCAGGAAGACGTAGCCGAGCAAGACCCAAGGCTTCCACTCATCTCGCGTTGACTTCCCAAATGGGTCGTTGCGTGGTTGAGTCGTGCTGACGTTCACTCGCGAACTCTCGAGGGCGGTGGCAACTTTGCAATTTGTTCAATTTGCTTGAAGTTCCCCGTTGATCCGACCACGGGCTGATTGCCGCCGCGTGACAAAGCTGGATCAGCGTGACTTCGCACAAAGTAGAGCTCATGATCTCTACCCGACATGACAACTTGCCCGAGTTCCTCCACCATCAACCGATGTCGAACGCCAGACCCGAGAATTTTAATCACCGATCCAGTGACATGTAATCGATGATCGAAGCCAGATAGTTTGATCTCTCCATCGACCATTTTCTCGAGTGTGATGTTATATCCAGAGCCACCCACCTGAATCGATGAGCACACGCCGGTAACGACAACATTTTGTGTTGGTCCATTGACGAATGTCGTTGCCCCCTGACGCGCGACAATGATTCGCACCCCGTCCGCTACATTGGATTCGGTCCGCATTGAGGATTTTGATGGTTGTTTCTCTTTTTGGCCTGCGGGTTCAACTCGGATTGGTGGTGGCGGATTACGTTGTCGAATGCGGGTGCTGGGCGCTTGTGATTCCCTTTGCTCGATCTTCCGATCAGCTTTACTTTGAATTGGTGGTAGAACAACACCTTGCTGAACATCGAAGTCAGTCACCGCGATACGTGGACGATCTTTGTCGGACACTGACCAAAGAAGACTAACCCCATAGATGATTCCGAGAATTCCAATCAAAACAAACGAGAACGCCACGACCCACATTGATAACGAGGTCTTGGATTGTCGCTTTGTAACATTCGTGTGCACATTGAGTGCGTTGCTTTTTACACGCGAGAGCGAGGACGGTTCAGATAGTGTGTACGCATCATCTGATGAATCCGCATGGTCTCTTGCTCCGACAGGCAGCAAATATACCGCTGTGCCATTGTCTGATACCCGGCATTGTGTTTCACATTTGGTGCATTGAACTCTTTTCCCAAAGATTGCCTCGCTAATGGCAAGACCAACGTCACAACTTGGGCATCGAACAGGTGGTGGCGAGAGCTTTGGTGCAACCGGCCTGTCATCAGGGAACGATTTGTCACTGGCATTGAGCAAACGACTTTGAGTTTCTCGTTCAACGAGCGTGTCGTCGTAATGTCCCTTGGTCTCAGGATCGAGCAATACGAGTCTTGCACTGGCGATTTCATTTAGAATCGACTGCCACAGATCACCATGTTGACCAATGGCGAAAGAGCGTACGTGCGCGGCTTGCCGTGCTGCCGCAGATTCAATCACATCAGTGTCCGATTCAAACATCGCCAGCCCAAGCAAACGTTAATGATTTGCGGGTTGCTCGGATGCAGGAATACCGAGCCATTTGTGATAAGGATCGAAGGAAGAATCAAGCATCAGGGAATCTGATTACAGCAGTGTCGGTATGATTCATGACCTCGGTCAGCTCGAAGAATCCTACGCACACATCGACTGATATGTGATCGCCAAGGCTAAGTGTACCGAAAACCCTGGGAGGGTCTGACTCAACCGGCAATAAAAACAGAATCGCCTCTTGAAGAGAGGAAAACAAATTGACCAGGCATATGGTTTTCATCATACACGGCGTGGCGACCGTGACCTTGTACCCTTATCCGAGTCCACCCGTGGAGTTAGTTTCGGACTTGGTGGACGCATTGAAAGGAAGAGTCAATCATGCCGAGGAAAAGCTATCGAGCCGAGGAGATCATCCACAATCTCCGAGTGCCAGGAAGCACACTAATCGGACATAATTTGGGCAAATTACGGTCACTTACCTGCGAGTTAGCAATCAACCTTAGAAGTCAGCCTGTTCTGACTGCTGCATTCATGCGATAGCGCGGTTCTGAACCGCGGCAGCGAGAAAAGACTGCTTGAACTCAGGTGAATCAAAACCAGACAAGAGAGAGGCGGCGGCATCGATAGGTTGCGAGAGATTGAATCAGAGCGTGGTCGCAACCGTGAATGTATGTGTCGTTTGCTGACCGCTTCCGTCCTTCATCAAGACAATGACTTCCCGCTGTTCGCCGCCGCGTCGCGGCGTTCGCCAGGTTACTAATCCGTCGTTGCTGACTCTCATGCCCGATGGTCCGGCGACGATTTCATATTCGACTTCACCATGCTTTGATTCCACATCGAGTTGGTACTTGTATACTCCCCCGATTTAACAGACGTCGGTGCTCGCGAGGCAACCTAGAGAAAATCAATACCGGATTCTCTTAATTCCTTTTCGAGATCGAGATAATGCAGCACGAGCGACTTATTCGAGACGGGCAACGTGATCAATAGATTGGCATTGGGCAGCAGATACACGCGACGTGCCAGCGTCATTATTTCTCGACCATGAAAATCCCCGTATTCCCCAGTGCGAATCGAAACGTCAGGAATTGTGAGAATCGCATCAACCTGGCCACTGACGAGAATATGAATCGGGTTGACATTCTTTTTCTTGCGATCGTCATCTCGCAGCACGCCAACGGCATAATTGCCCGTGACAGCGGGAATACGGAAGCTGGTCGCGAAGTTTCCTTTATTGGCCAAGCACTCCTTGGTTCGACTCGTATAGACGCCACGTAACGTGTACATCAATTCGCCATCAGGACTTGGCTCGATGTAACCCATCGTGTCATGTTGGTAGAACGTATGGAGGATACGATCAGTGAGGACGTAGGTGCGAAAGCCGCCGGGTGAGACATTCGTGTACCACATTGCAAAGGCCCTCCCGTTGGCGCTCGCCCGTACTCGTGATTCAGGGCCGACACCTTGAATTTCGCCAGCCCTCTGATACCGATGCCAGCCCTCTGATACCGATGCCAGCCCTCTGATATCGATGATCGACGACTTGGTAGGGAATCGGCTTCAGTGACCGGGGGTTAAGAAAACCTCCCGGTCCATGCTGAGCACCAACGTAGATCGGCCCGTCGGATGCCGAGCCCATCATCACGAACTCGACCGGGTTCTCCAGCGGAAGCTTAACCGCCGAAAGACGTTTAAAAGTCTCAAGGCTCCAACGTTCCACTACATTCTGTGGTCGCGTTGCAATGAAGAATTCGTTCGCTCCTGCAGTAAATCGAATATCGCTCGATTCGCTTGGCACATACTGGGTGATTTCCCGTTTCATAACATCGAAAAAAGCCAACTTCTTAAGCGAATCAAGCCGAAAGATGAGATACCTTCCCGAGCCCCCCACTGCCACGTCGCTATAGCTGGCGGGCATCTCATAAACGACTTTCCATTCGTTCATCGGCGCGGGTGCAGCGGGTTTAGGAGGGACCACATCACCCCCTGCAATCATCTCGATTACCGAGATCTCTCCAAGAGATTCCGCTTCCCGCAATCGCGTCGCAGCTTCGGCTCTCTCAAAGCCTTGCAGCGAATCCACTGCAATTCTGTAATACGAACCGGCGTGCAGCTTCGCGCGGACAACCGCCTCCCCCTCAACGTTCTCGGCGTACTGCCACCATCGATCCGCGATCAATATCTGGCGGTCCATGTCATGGCCGCCCGCCAATTCCAATTGGGCGATCTCACGAAGCGTATCGTCGCTCCCTCGAGCGAGGTTTTTTAATCCGACGAACCAATCGTTTCGCCCGAAGCGACGAAACCTGCCAACCGCGAGATTTGCGTCAGGATCTTCCGGGTCTTCAAGTAATTTTTGCAGGTGATCTCGAACACTCTCGAGTTGACGCTGGCGTCTCTTGACGCGGGACGCCAATTCAGTGACCTCTCTTCGTGACGCTGCTTCGCGAAAATTCACCTCCGAGATCGTCAACAGCCGCTCAGCCGCAACGTAATCATTACGATCGATCGCGCGGTGGCAAAAACCAATGACCGCCGAGAGTGCCGCCGGCTTGGACTGGGAATCAATATTCTTGGTAACTCCTATCAGCGCCGCCAATCGAACTTTGGGCTCATCGATTTCATAAAAGCGGTCCATGAGATCGATCGACTTTTTCACGATTTCCGAACCGGCTGCCAGAGCAGCGATGTCGGCTGCCAGCTTGAGCATCGAGTAATGGGCGGCATTGTCCGCAGTCTCATTCGCGGCATCAAGAATTTTTGTGGCCAATGCCGATTTCGCTTCAGCCGTTTCGGCAGGAAATTCCTGGCCAAACAAGCAACCGAAATGCACCGTATGATATTAAATTGCATTTTCGGCATTGAATGATGTATCGGAACCTTCGCTAAACAGCTGGTTCAGAATATGGGATGCTCTACCAAACTGCTCCTCTTCCTGAAACGCAATAATGACTAGACAACTTCTTTGTCTGTTGACCACCCTGTTCGGGTTCACTGGATCTCTCCTGGCTGATTCGCCAAATCTTATTTTGATCCTGACCGATGACCAGGGTTGGAGTCAGCGGTCGGGTTTAATGGATCCAGAGAATCCGGAGACGGGCTCCAGCTACCTTCACACTCCAGCGATGGATCGGATAGCCGAAGAGGGAATGCGTTTTACCGGTGGGTATTCTCCCGCCCCACTTTGCACGCCGACCCGACGCAGCATTCTCTGCGGGACCAGCGCGGCGAGGTCTGGAACGGAATTCGTCAGCAAGTGGGTACCAGCTGATCATATGACCCTTCCACGGGCACTGAAGCAAGCGAATCCTGATTACCGATGTGCCCACTTTGGGAAATGGGGAGAGAAGATGATTTCTTCACCAAAGGAATGTGGCTACGACGTGAGCGACGGACACACCGGAAACGTCACTGGAGGCATGGCCGATAAGATGCAGCCGGCCCACATCGTCGAAGATCCGAAACGTACCGAATCGGTCACCGATCGATCAATCGAATTCATACGGGCGCAAACCAAAGCAGGCAAGCCTTTCTATACTCAGGTCAGTTACTACGCAGTGCATCTGCGAACCGAATTGCTGCAGACGTCACTAGATAAGTATCAGGACAAAGGAGCCCCTGATCGGGCTTACTCGCAAGGATGGGCCGGAATGCTTGAAGAACTCGACAAGGGCATTGGTAGGCTCCTGGACGAGTTGGATGCACTGGGAATAGCTAACAATACCTACGTGGTTTTTACGACGGACAACGGAGGACGCGGCACCGTTCCGGGTGGCGATCCGAAGAGCCCTCCCCCGAATGTTCCCTTGTCCGGGGCCAAGCATTCCCTGCTCGAAGGCGGCATTCGTGTACCCTTCATGGTTCGGGGGCCCTCGATTGAAGCTGGGTCGGTTTGTCGGATCCCAGTGGTAGGTTACGACTTTCTACCTACCTTTTATGAGTTGGCTGGTGGGAAAGGCAACCTCTCGGAAGAACTCGATGGAGGAAGCTTTGTCTCTCTGTTTTCCGATCCGAAAACCGACTCAGTGAAACGCCCAATCGATGGCTTGGTTTTCTCACGCCCCCGGCAGGGCATGGCGGTGATTCGGTCCGGAAAATGGAAGCTACTGGCAGAGGTGGATGCGAAGCGTGAAATTCAATCGGCGAAGCTCTTCAATGTCGTTGACGACATCGCAGAAAAGCTTGATATGTCCACCACACGGGCTGATAAAACGAAGCAACTGCACAGGCGGCTTAAAACTTATCTAGAAACCGTGGTTGATCCATCACCGACAATGCAGCGGAGAAAGAGTACAGATTGAGAACCCTACCCCTACCTGACTCCAGGCAGCCCCGCCCCAAATGAGTAAGATAAAAAGATAAATTGCTTGCGTTTCTGAAAACGCTACATGAACGTGAGGCGAGATTGGTAACAGCATCATGTTCAAATCATCCTCGGACGAACCCCATCATCTCCGAAGTTCAACGCGCATATCCATTATCTTCGATAACCAGGGTCCCGCCGATTCAAAATTCGTGGGTGTTTCGGTGGAAACCAATGCGATTGCGTTAGGGCACATGACACCGAGGGAATCGACCACTGCGATGGTCAACATTTTGTTAACCCAGATCCAGCGTTTACCGAGAATGCTGTTCACCAAGGTCAATGGGAAGCGGAAGGGGGATGGGAAGGAATGGTTGGTGAGACGAACCCAATCACGACTGACGCCGTTGATGAAGTGATTGTCACATTTGGTGAATGCGAGGAGCAGTGGCACAACTGACAATCGTGTGCATCTATCATGACGAATCTGAATGCTGCGAGAAAAACCCGGTAAGCCATGTGTTTTTGTCGCACTGAACTTCCGGGTAACGACAGGGCGGACCGCCGTGCTGAGGCCTCACCGTGCGTCAAGCGACCGGCGTGAACTCTGTTTCAGCCTTGATTGAAAGAATAAAACAATCTTCAGTTTTGGAGATTACCGATGATGAGTGTTCACGAACATGCCTTCGCATTATTTTTGCGATGGCTGCTAGCCTGCTATCCATAAGGGTGGCAATCGCACAGGAGCAAACAGATTCTTCACCCCATCTAGAATTCCTTCAGGTGATCGAAGGAATCTGGGATTACAAAATGAGTTATACGAATGGAGAGGTGGGGGCACCAACCACCGGTGTCGTGAACTGGGCACGTCGCGTTAACAGGCGCACGCTTCGAGGCTATTGGACAGCCGATGATGAAACCAGGTCCGCCGAACGACTGGGCTATGGCAAAAGCGATGGCACTCTGGTGAATCGCGGTCATGGCGAACAAGGAAACCACTGGAACCTGATACTACCCGAAGTCACTGCAACATCCATGAAGGGACGTTGCATTGGCACGCACCCCGCCGGCGTGTCATTTGAGGGAATCTTCGAGGGAAAGATCGACGGTGATACATGCACATTTTCAATCAATGGAAAAATCGAAAGTGGAGAACGCCACGCTTTCCAAGATGTGTGTAAAAGACGGGTTTGGTCGGCACCGTAAATCGGGGAAGCGGCACGCTGCCCATGGACGTGGATGCTAAGTCAATGGAAAGTCAAAAGAAGTGACGACACGACTGCATCAGTTACCTGGGAGTAACCCAGTGACCAGATCGATGGACTGAATCCGATGGAAGCGCTCTGACGAAGCAAGTTGGATAGCAACCAGACCGCAAACAACTCGTCGCTAATACCCACGGAGCCGCGGGCGTTTTCTTTTCCTTGCTCTTCAACAAGGTTGACAAAGATCAGATGAGCTGTTGGTATCTGAATCGTAACGCTGCTGGAGAAGTGGTTAATGGAAGAGTCGAGATCAATCGTATCTCAGAAACCAAAGTCCGATCGAAGCTTGTCAGAAGAGAAGGCACTGTCATGACCGAGGTGTTCACCAAGGCTCAACGTTCCTCATTTGCTCGAGTGTCAAGACTCACCAGCCAAGAAACCAATCGGCCTATGGCTTGCTGAATGGCAGGTTGGACAAGTTGAAACATGCGGATTGATTCGCACCTGATTCGTGATCCATCGGGTCAAACCCCGAACAAGTTAGCTTTCAGGCGGTGTCGGACCACATATCTCACCCGAGATGAGACACACGCAAATTTCGTCACTGCCCTCGATTTTTCAGATCCCTAGCTGACAATTAACCGTGCAGCTTTCCAGTTCGTTTCAACACAATGATCGTCTCGGATTTTTTCGCGTTGCCGAGACACCAATCGGGTTCGTTCTGAAACTGAATTGCCCGCCCAGGCAATACTTGTTTCTAAGTTGGTGAAGCGATCAAAACTGTCTAGAGCCTCATAAGACTGCTTAGAGCGTGAGGAGGTGCAGAAGAGCGGGAGAACCCTACAATGCCAACCCTTTTTTTCCAAACCCTATTCTCGGTCGCTTTCCTCGCGGATACGGTATCGCCATCTGCCTCGGCTGCATGCGCGAGTCGAAAGCAAGGCAGGTTTGATTTTGACACCAACGACAGAAGGTAGTAACGCTCTCCTCAAAACGATTCGAGTCATCTCATTCAGTGGGCTTGGCCCTTTTTCTTGCGAGTGCCTTGCAGCTTAAACCCCCAATTCATCTCGCGGTTATTCCAAGGCTCAAATTCTCCTCATGCCTCCCGAAAATGTAAGGAGCGTTCTTATATGCACGTCCTAGCCTTGAAACGCTGTCTATCAATCGCACGAAATCGGCGGAGCACGAAGAGATTCATGTTCGGCGTGCGTCCACTGGTCGTTGCTTGACGACGCGTGGCCATTTGACATTGAACGGTTATCGGTAAAGGATGAGTGTTGCGTGACGACTTTGCAGTTAGTGGCTTTCTACCAAGCCTTTCACCGGCACCATCCACGCAGTTGAAACCTTTCCAACATTCCTTTCGAGAGTGGTATGTCACCTCAATTGGACCTCCGTTTAGAAACCGTGGCGAAACAGATTCAGGCGGATTGTCACGCCGATATCGGATCAGACCATGGCAAACTACTGGTCGCATTGTTGACGAACGGTCGGATTCAATCAGCGATCGCCGTTGAGAACAAGCTCCAGCCTTTTGAGAATTCAAAAAAAGCAATGATAGGGCTCGATGGCGAAGCGAGATTTGCTGACGGATTGAAGGGTCTTGAGGTTGGAGAAGCCGATAGTCTGAGCATCTGTGGAATGGGTGGAGGATCCATCGTCGCAATCTTGCGAGCTGATCCGGATCGAATTCCGTCGAAAGTCGTTTTGCAACCAAATCGAGGTCAGGCACGGGTCCGCCGCTGGGCTATGGAAAATGGTTTTCATTTGGTCGAGGAGCAAATCACCTGGGGTCGCTGGCCTTACTCAATCCTCACCTACCGCTCTGCATTGGGAATCGATCCCGCTTATCGAGAGGAGGATCTTGATGCCGCGCTAATGTTCGGACCACTCAACATTCAGCGAAGTGACCCGTTGTTCATTGAACACTTGAGCAAAGAACGGCGCTATCTCCAGACCCTTCACCGTTTAAGTGATGCGACACGCCATCGTTTGCAGCTAATCGAATATGTGCTTTGTAAACGTTCGTCTGACGCATCGCACCATCAGAGATCCAATGCGGGTTCATAACGTAGCCCACTTGCGACTTAAATCCTCAAACAGAATTCATGCACCTCACAGCGTTTTTTTCAATGAGACTGCAAGAATGTCAAGGTTTCAGTTAGCGATCTTTTTCGGCGTAGTTGAATCCGGGCGTGTGAAAACATCAAGAACCGGCGAACTGGAAGAATGAGGCGTTTCGAAGCCGATCTACTCTGATCGAAGGGTTTTCGCGACCGAGATTTCGCTCCTTATTAACACGTTGTGGTTACTGAACTGTATGGTTGATGAACAAGCCATTGGCGAACGAATTGCCGATGGCTAGCCGGCCCGTAAGAGACCAGGAGCGATGGGGCCGGCGCTTCGCGCGCTTCTCGAATGCTTCCAAATCTTTGCGCCTGCCAGATCTTACCAGTGAAGACTTCCATTACAGTGAGCCATCCGTAGCATTAGCACGCTGTATCGATGCAGCAGGCAAATCCAAGGTCGAGCACTTCACCGTTGGCTTGTTCGGTATGCCCCATGATCAAAATCTTGCCGGAAACATAGGGTTGAATTTGCTCCGGCTCCAAGGGTTGCCAACCCAAGGTGTACCCAGAGTTTCGTGACATAGATTCGTCAGTGTCGGGTGCCGCATGGCGAAAGATGAATTCCTCATTTTCGAAATAGGGTTTCGCTTTGCGAATGAAATCGAGATGCTCCGCTGGAATATCCTTAACGGATCCACCAAATCGGCACGAATTGAGCGTGGAAATGCCACCACAATGCATCCAACATTCAATGGAGCCTGGATCCTCAAGCGTGTTCAGTAAGACTTCCTCATGATTACCCATCAGGTAGGTGATTCGACACTCAGACGCGAGCTGCATCAATCGATTGATCGTTTCGCGGGTCTCGCGTTCCTGATCAATGAAGTCACCCAAAACCACGATATGATCTCCCGGTTGCGGTGCGATCGTGTCCAGCAGGGTGTCGAGTGCCAAGAAACAGCCATGGATGTCACCAATGGCGACCGTTCGGCAAGTACCAATGGTCATGAGATCAGAACGTGGCAGTCGTCAAGGAATCGGCACATAGTTTCGGTCAGCGACGATCATCCACCTCCTCGCGATCCGCGCGTCTGCTGAATCTTCAAAGCCTTGGTTTTGAACTTGCAACGAGACTGGGCTTACCACAAGTTGATTGCGTCACTCCCGTTCTTGCCTGTTCCAGCGCAAAAGGAATCAGCCATCTTCGTCACAATGTTTTTTGGTCGTGGCTCAGTCCGGTAAGTTGTTTAAGTCGGTGACTCCTCCACGTCATCTTGCTCCCCGATGGGGGAAACCAATTCGAACGTTTTTTCCGCAACAACCCTATCCTCCATCTCGACCCACATGCGCCAAAAACCGAGCTTATCGCTAATCGGTTCCCAAATCGTATCGCCGAGGTAGAAATCCCACTCGTTCGTTTTTACGTAGACGGTTCCGTCAAATGGCTCGCGTCTGCGACCCTCGGAATCGAGAATGCCGGGGTGATCGATACAGTAATAGAGTTCTTTGTTCTTGGCGTTTTTCAATTGGATGACAAAGCCGAATTCGATGTCAATCTCAGCAGGAACTCGCGTTGTGATGTCACAAATTTGTGGCAACTCCTTTGACGCTGAGTCCCACTTCGTATAGATCCCATAGCTTCGCATTCGGATTTCGGGTTTTCGTTTCGCCATGAACAACATTCTGACGCGTATCCACATGGCCGTCCATCCGACCGCATGGCGTGTTCCCGTTCGCTGCGTACGATAAAAGGACGTTGAATTAACGAGACGCCACTGTTTCGTACGACGGAGGGAATGGCAACCGGTGATGACGTGATTCACCCGCTTGACCGGGACGATTCGGCTCCGCTTTCGCCTACAAAAACAGGAACGACCAGTCTGTCGAGCTGGGATCACATCGCTTTTGCCGCTGAGTTCCCCACCATCGTACCCGCAACGATCTGTCGATATATGTTCACCGGTGGCTGGACCGAATCGATCGGCAGCTTCCTGCACTGACTTGCGATGCACCTCATTCTTATCGGCGGAGTGTTGGTGGTGGCGACCTACCGAGCTCCGCGGCGCGCGGCAGAAGAAAATCGGCGTCATACCGGCGAACACCAACATGGGTCCCAAACCAGAAGACATCAAAGATTGGGATGCCTAGTCCGGCGACGAAAAGCGTCTATTCACGCCTGAGGCCGAGGTTTTGCGGGATTCCTTGAGCAAACAGACCATGAGATCGGTCGACTCACCACAGCGATTGAAGGTATCTGTGAACTCGAGAATACATTGTTCATCTACATCGCTGGCGATAACGGGACCAGTGCCGAGGGTGGCTTCGTCGGCATGTATAACGAGATGACCTATTTCAACGGCGTCACGGAGAAAGTAGAGGATCTACTACCTTTGATCGACAAATGGGGCGGCCCTGAAACGTTCCCGCACATGGCTGTTGGCTGCGCAGTGGCGTCCGACTCACCCTGCTACTGGACAAAACAAGTTGCTTCAGACTTTGGTGGAACTCGTAACGGCATGATTATTCATTGGCCAAACGGTATCAAACAGCAAGGCGGACTACGCACCCAGTTTGGACACGTCATTGATATCGCGCCTACCATTCTTGAGGCAGCCGGGCTCCCCGAACCCACTAGCGTGAATGGAACAATACAAACACCGATCGAGGGCACCAGTCTCCTTTATACCTTCGACGTTGCGGGAGCAGAGGAGCGGCATAACAACCAGTATTTCGAGATGTTTGGCAACCGGGCGATCTATCACGAGGGCTGGCTCGCACATATGCTTCACCGGGCCTCCTGGCAGACCACCAATATGTCTCCCCTGGAAACCGATGCGTAAGATCTATACGACGTTCACAAGGACTTCAGCTTGACGAACAATCTCGCCAAGCAGCATCCGGAAAAACTGACCGAGCTGAAGGCGCTGTTCATGAGCGAGGCAGAAAAGTGTCACGCGTTGCCAATTGACGATCGGGTCATTGCACGGATGAATCCACCGCTGGCAGGCCACCCGGACATCATGGGAGATCGTACTTCGCTGACGCTCTTCGATGGCATGGACGGCATGCTGGAAAACACTTTTATGAACGTTAAGAATCGCTCCGAAACGATTACTGCCGAGCTCGAAATTCCGGAAGGTGGAGCAAACGGTGTAATTCTCATACAGGATGGTCGCTTTGGTGGCTGGTGCCTATACATGAAAGACGGCAAGCCTGTATATACCTACAACGTCTTGGGACTTGAGCGATTTACGGTTGCATCTCTGAATGCCATTCCACCAGGCGCCGCAAACGTTATGCTCGACTTCGCCTACGAGTGCTAGAATAAGCAAGACCTTGGAAAAAGTGGAAAGGTCACGATTTCCGTCAACGGAAAGACGGTCGCTGAAGGTCGAGGCGAGAAGACTCAGTCGCGGATCTATTCTGCAGATGAAATAGCCGATGTTGGTCTCGACAACCAAACGCCAGATGCCGGAGACATCGGCATCGGACGCGATCAGACCCGCTTCACCGGTCAGATTAAGCAGATCACCCTTAGCGTCAAGGACGTGCAATAGACTGAATTGACTTGTTAAGACGTAATCGGTCGCGAACGCCACCGATCGCGTTCGGCGTAACCCCCCAATGGATCGATCGACCGACCAGATTCTTGCTGGAATTCAAGTCGCTTCGTTCTTTTTACGGATGAAACATGTTCTTGCGATTACGCGTTATCCACTAACGCTTAGATTTGG
>JAYZAR010000427.1:0-33695 GCA_036339635.1 Planctomycetota bacterium
GGAGGTGATCGAGTTGACGCAGCATGGGTTTGTTGCGGTTCAATTTGGTGACGATCGTCTGTCGATCTGTGTCGGTTTTTCGGCGATAGAGATTTACAGTTCGAAACTTGCTGAGTTGCAATGCTTGGCGGTTCACCCTCAGTATCAAAAAAGCGGGGTTGGTAAGGCGCTCGTTGCCAAGTGTGTAGAGCGGGCGCGTGAATTGAATGTAATGGAAGTGATGGCGATCAGTTCATCCGAGCAATTCCTGCAAGGTTGCGGTTTCGATTATTCACTTCCAGACCAGAAAAAAGCGCTCTTTTGTCAGTTGAGGCCACGGCCGTCCGAGTGAGTAGCCTTGTCTGGAATTCGATTGCCACCATACAACCTGCTAGTCACCGCTTCCAATTCAATGCTTGGGCACAGTTTAGGTGTGGCGGATTGAAATGTCATCTCACCGAATCTAGGCTTCGGATTCGAGCTCACCACGATCACTTAGCCACAATGGTACGATCAACAACAAGGCGGACCAGATTAAAACGACCCATGGCGAGCCGTTGTCTGAAGGCCAAAGCGAGAACCCACCAATTGGGTCGAGGTGAATTGCGTGCAAGCGACGCCACAGCACCAGTTGAAAGGTCAACGCCAGTGGCATCGCGATCGCAAAGCTACCTAATGAGTCGCAGCTCGGAGGTAAGAAACGACGAATCAGGAATGCAATCAGGGATGCCAGTACTGCCAGGGCAGGAGCGGCTTGCCAACCAACGATCACAATCGGAACAGCTAAGATCGCCACTAAGTCCATAAGACGCAACGTGGGCTTGCCAAGTGGGTCTAATTTGGGATCGGCTTCCGGACAAAGTCCACGCGCCAGATATCTCGCAAGGATTGTCGCTGCGGCAAAGGCCGTCATGATGCGAACGACGGAGTCGATTACCAGCCCGTTTGGATTCCAGGTAGCATCCACTTGCATTTGCCAGGGGACAATCATCAGTCTTGGGTAGACCAGCATGGGGATCGTCAACGCAGCCGCTGTGAATCCAATCAGCTTGGCTGGTAAGCGTTTCCCGTCCATTCGAATCAGCCCAAACGCCCAGCAGAGCGACAAGCCAACTATGTGGTACAGCAATGTCAGCAACACGGGTCCAGTGACCACGGGTGACCAAGCCGGGCCTCTGGTTGAGAATACGTGTTGGCGTGGCAAGTTAAACTGGTAAAGCTCCAAAATTGCGACGCTGGTGAGGGTTAAACCGACAACCGTCTCGACGATCGGATAACGCGGCGAGATCGGCAGTCGGCATGTTCGGCATCGGCCTCCCAAAGCCAGCCAGCCAAGCACGGGAAAGTTATCGCGGGCTTGAAGCTGTACCCAGCACCGAGGGCACCGTGAGCGGCCGTTGATGCTCTCGCCGCGTGGCATCCGGTAAGCCACGACGTTCAGAAAACTGCCGACGGAGCAACCAAACCAAAGACACCACAGGAAGATCAAGACGTCGATCGCCCTTGGCGAATAAAGTTCAGAGGCTCGGTACACCGGATTGAATGCAGCCTGCAGGTGGGCCAATCCAAAGACATACCCCGCCGACACCGCAGAAATTACAGCGACGGCATAGAAATATGAAAAACGGTAACGCGATCGCCGGCGCGGCAACGATACTTATCCTCGTGAAGAAAGAATGGTACTGGTGAAGAAAGAATGGATGATTCCTCGGGCGATCCTGGTGACGGTTGGACCGGATGTCCCGCAATGCCGCAAGCCTGTCTTCGCAAAGATCGAAAACCGGCCCGCCGCGAAATTTTGGCGAAGCGTCGGTGGTCGACGGCGATTGAGATTTAGCCGGGCGGTTCCTCGGTCGAGCTGTTCACGCGTTGATCTGGCTCGGTAACAATCACCAATCCACCGGCCCAAAGGAGCGCGGGAGACGCTAGAATAACATAGTCGCGAGCAAAAGCAGGTTCCCATGGCCAATGAACTCAAATTCTTTCGCGTCAAGCACGTCGAAGGCGTACCAGAGATTACCTTGGGGAGTGCAGACTTTGTAAGTCGACCCGTTATTGTTCTGGCAAAGGAGGAGCTTAAGGAATACGTTGATCTGCAAAAACCGCTGAAATTGGTCATGAATTTTAGGAACGTCGGGCACATCTCATCTGAGTTTATTGCCGCGATGATCGATATCCAGGAGCATGTGGTCGGCTATGGCGGAACCTTAAAAATTTCGCATATGAATCCGACAGTGCAGGCACCGTTTCAAATCACCAACTTGGCTGGTCGATTGTTTATGATTTACGAAACGACTCCGGAGGCAATTGACGCCTTTTAGCAAATATTTATGGCTGAACCGAACCACATTTTGGTCGTGGACGATAGTCCGACGCAACTTCGCCAAATGCAATTGGTGCTAGAGAAGGAAGGCTACTCTGTGCGTTCAGCCGCGGGCGGCAAGGAAGCGATGGCGCAGATCGCAATTGATCTTCCCATGCTGGTGATCACCGATTTGCAGATGCCAGAAATGAATGGGTTGGAATTGGTTGCTGCGGTGAAAGCGAGCACGCCGTCCTTGCCAGTCATTCTTACCACCAGCCAAGGCAGCGAGGATGTCGCGGCGAGTGCGCTCCGAGATGGGGCGTCCAGCTATGTGCCCAAGCGGGATATGGCATTGACCCTCCCGCCCGTCGTAAAGCAGGTGCTGTCGCTCTACGAAGCGACTCGCTTCGTTCGCGAAGTGTCGAAGTTCGCCGTGGAAAGTTCGATCACGCTAGTGATCGAAAATGATGAAATGCTCGTTCCCAAAGTCATCGAACGTTTGGAGCGGCCGATGGTCGAACTCGATCTGTTCGATGAAGGTGAGCGATTGCAAATCGCGATGGCGTTAGACGAAGCTTTGGTGAACGCTATTGTCCATGGCAATTTGGAAGTCTCCTCAGAATTGCGGCAGACCGAGGATGGAAAGCCCTACACCGATTTAATTGAAAAAAGAAAAACAGAAAGTCCCTACAAAGATCGTCGCGTCAAGGTGCATTTGCACGCCTCTTGTCAGCAAGTCAAATTCGTGATCTGTGACGAAGGTAATGGTTTCGATACAGCCTCGCTGCGTGACCCGACTGACCCCGAAAACCTAGAACGTGCGGGCGGTCGTGGGTTGCTGTTGATCAACGCCTTTATGGATGAAGTTATTCATAACGAATGTGGCAACGAAATCACGATGTTGAAGCGGAAGCAAGTTGATGGGGCCAGCGACTGAGCCAGCCAATTTGTGCATCCAATGGCGGCGGTAAGTGATGATGTAGGACGCAAACTGCTAGCGGATAGGCAGAGGTTTATTGCTATCGCCCAGTTTACGGCCCAGTGACGAACGGGCCGAAGGATTTGACGGGTGCTATCGGGAGTCTCGCGATGCGCCTGATGCAGGCCGGGACTTGTCGGGTGTCAACCATTTGACGTTCCATCGCGCCATCAAATTCGCCGCAACCCTGACTCAACAGATCTGTGATACAAGCCATTCCTGAAGATCGCTTACAGATTGCCAACGATCGACCGATACGATCTGACGGTGATTACGTTTTGTATTGGATGGTGGCGTTCCGTCGAACGCGCAGCAATTTCGCCCTACAGCATGCTGTAAACCGCGCCCTCGAACTTGGTAAGCCGCTGCTGGTCTTTGAACCGCTTCGGATCGGTTATCGCTGGGCAAGCGACCGATTGCACCGCTTTGTCATTGAGGGAATGCGGTCCAATCGCGATGACCTAGCTAAGAAAAACGTGACGTATTTCCCCTATGTGGAACCCAAAAAGCATGCCGAGCGGGGATTGTTGCACCAATTAGCAGGACGTGCCTGTACTGTTGTGACGGATGAATATCCTTGCTTTTTTCTACCGCGGATGATCAATGCGGTGCAGCGCAATTTGCCGGCTCGGTTAGAGTTGGTCGAGAGCAACGGCGTAATCCCGTTACGTTGGGCGGAGCGAACATTCACAGTCGCCCACAGTTATCGGCGTTGGATGCAAAAGAACATCCTTGACGCGTTAATGGAATTCCCGGCGGAAGACCCGCTGGCGAAGGTAAAGTTGCCGGTGCTCGAGAGCATTCCAGAGACAGTCGCGCGAAGGTGGCCTGCCGCTAATTTGGAGCGGCTATTGCAAGCAGGTGGTTTGAAGGATTTGGCAATCGATCACCAAGTTGTGCCTGGCAGGGTGGCCGGTGGCAGTGAGGAGGCGTTGAAGCGTTTCGATCGATTTCTGACGGAGCGTTTGCAGAAGTACGGCTCCGACCGAAATCACCCCGATTACCATGCAACGACGAATCTCAGCCCACACCTGCATTTCGGTCATATATCGGCTCACCAGCTTGTTTCCGGTGTCCTGGACCGAGAGAACTGGAATCCCGAGATGGCCTCGCCTGCGAATGGTAAAAACCATGGTTTTTGGAATACCAGCGACGAGGCTGAAGCGTTCTTAGACCAAGTCCTGACCTGGCGTGAGATCGGGTTCAACATGGCGTTTCGGCACCCCGATTCTTACGACAAATTTGAATCGCTCCCCGAGTGGGTCCAGAAGACGCTCGCTGAGCATGCCAGTGACGAGCGACCTGCCATTTATGATTTGGGGCAGTTCGAGCGAGCTGAAACAGAGGATGAGATTTGGAATGCCGCCCAGCGAGAGATCGTCCAAACCGGACTAATGCACAACTATATGCGGATGTTGTGGGGCAAGAAAATTCTGCATTGGACCGAGAACCCCAGGCAGGCGTTGCGGGTGATGATTGAACTCAATAACAAGTACGGCCTCGATGGTCGCGATCCCAATTCTTACAACGGGATCTTTTGGGTTCTTGGACGTTATGACCGCGCTTGGGGTCCAAAAAGGCCGGTTTTTGGGAGTGTTCGTTATATGACGAGCGACTCAACACGCCGAAAACTGAAGCTCAAGCAATACTTACAGCGATTTGGGGCGGCATCCGTAGCGACTTGAATGGCCAGAGGGGGGCAAAAAGCTGCCCAATCTGCCGAAAGGCCTTGCTGATTCGCCCAAAGAACTATAAATTCCTCGATTCCCTGCAGATCGGTCTCGAACGCAAAATCCCGTTTGTGTTCCTTCCTCCTCCACTTCTGGCGGCTGGCACCGAGCAGTTTACCGTTTGAATATCCAGATCTCACTCAGTTGATAAGTTAATTCCGTGGTCGCACAACCGAGTTTCATGGCCAAGCCTGGTCAGGTCGAAAAACAATGGTACGTGGTCGACGCGACCGATGAAGTCCTTGGCCGATTGGCCAGCGACATTGCCGTCGTGTTGATGGGCAAGCATCGCCCGCAGTACACGCCGCACGTCGACTGTGGTGACTTTGTTATCGTCCTTAACGCCGATAAGATCGCGATGACGGGCAAAAAGATGGATGACCGGCACTACACCTGGTACACCGGGTACCCAGGCCTACGCCTGGAAAGCTACGGTGATCGCAAGGAGCGAAAACCCGAGGATCTGATCTATCATGCAGTCCGACGAATGCTCCCAAAGAATAAACTTGCTAACCAAATGATTAAGAAACTGAAGATCTATTCAGGTTCGGATCATCCTCATACTGCACAGCAGCCTGAGACCCTGCAACGAACTAGCAAAAAAGTCAGTAGCTGAGTTTTATCAGATTCTGGTTTTCCTACCCGTTTCCGACACGTTTTCAACCACTCATTGATCCATGGTCGCCGTCAAAAAGGATAAAGTTAACGGAGATTCACTCGGCACTGGCCGACGCAAGAGCAGCGTGGCCAGAGTTCGTGTGCGTCCCGGCAGCGGGAGCATCACCGTTAACAGCAAGCCGTTAGAAGAGTATTTCGTCAACGAGCAACACCGCACACACATTGCTGGGACATTGGCTGCGGTCGAACATGCTGACAAGGTCGACGTTCTCGTCCGCGTGTCCGGTGGCGGAATGACCGGCCAAAGTGGGGCCGTACGAATGGGACTTGCCCGTGCACTCGTCTCCTTTGATGAATCACTGCACGAAGTACTGCGTGAAGGCGGCTACTTGACGCGTGATTCGCGAATGAAAGAGCGTAAAAAACCTGGTTTGCGTGGTGCTCGTCGAGGCGTGCAGTTCAGCAAACGTTAGCGGACTGCTTTGCCTTGCGGCGTTTTCGGCACAAAAGTTGGATTTTTAGGCCATCCGCTATGACACCTGCCGCGCCGTGGTGAATTCCGTCTATTGAGGATTAGTTTTGGGAAAAAAAGAAGAAGCCTTCGAAGTCGAAGGCACCGTGACTCAAGCACTCGCCAATACGCGCTTTCGGGTCCAGCTTGAAACCGGTTCCGAAGTGATGGCGCATGTCGCTGGTCGAATGCGTAAGCACTTCATCCGGATTGTGCCCGGGGACAAGGTTCGGGTAGAGCTATCGCCTTACGATTTGACCAAGGGTCGAATCGTTTACCGAGAGAGATAACAGGCATTTCTCGCCTGAAACGGAACCCTCCATCGTCGGTCAGGGCGGCTTCACAAAACCTCCGAAGCCATCATTCTCGGCCTTTCTGAACTTTCGTTCTGGTCGTCGATTCTCGCAAAATTGACTGATTGCGAAACTCTAACTTGATGTGGCGGGTAGCAATTTATAGGATCCAACGGGTTTTTGCGGAAACGCGATTGGTCGCGTCTATGCGGCCCTGAGTTCCAGCATTTAGAGCGGATAGCGATGCCCCACTCTATGGTGGTTAAGCCATTGTTGACGTTCTCACCCGGGGTAAAGTGGGAGATCGATTGAGATCGGGGGCGGCGTGAAAGCCTCCTTGTTCGTGATCTAAACTGCTTGCAAAACATTTCTAAACACTGATTGAGAAGAGGATGGTGCAAACCATGGCTTTTTTGAAAACAGCGCGGCATCGATTTGCCGTTGCCGCACTGGCTGCCGTCACGTTTGCGACGGCCACTGCTCCACAAGCGTTGGCTCAGGACGATGGGGGCGCGAGTGAGCCTGTCGTCGTGATGACTTTTGGTTCGATCAATAAGTTGATGCAAGATGTCAACTACATGTCCAGCGCAATGGGACAACCGCAGGCCGGTGGTATTTTCACCATGATGGCCGGGACGTTTACACAGGGTATAGATACAACCCAGCCGATTGGCATGTTGGTACCACTGGTTGATGGTGCACCACAACCAATCGCGTTGTTGCCAACTGCCGACGTGAAGACGGTTTTGAAGCGTTTGGAAGCACAGGTTGGTCCAGCAGACGAGTTGGATGACGGAACCCTGGTCGTTTTGTTGGGTGCAAGCGCGATCTACATTCGCCAATCTGGCAACTGGGCTGTGTTGGCTCCGAGCCAAGATCTGCTAGATCTGGCCCCGGCGAATCCAGAGGCTTTATTCGAAGGCATGGGCAACGCCTATGACATGGCGGTTTCTCTCAAGATGCAGCAAGTTCCTACGGAGCTTCGCACCATGATTACCGAACAGATTCGTCAGGGTTTCGAGCAAGCGATGGCGATGCAGCAGGGAGCCGACGCTGATGGTGCTCGCGATATGGCGGAGAGCTCGATCGAGCAGTTAGAGCAATTGATCAACGAAACTGATGAGATGAGCTTCGGAATCAACATTGATCCATCTGCGAAGAACATGGCGATGGACATGTCGTTCACAGCCGTTCCCGGATCAGAAATGGCAGCAATGTACGGCAGCCAGCGATCGGTCCCATCGCAATTCTCATCGGTCATCCGTGACGACGCGGCTGCTTATTTCCATTCATCGACCTCGGTTCCACCGGAAGCTGTGGAGCAGGCTCGCGCGAGCATTAGCAACTCGCTAATGGCAGTGCGTCAAGCGCTGGCGGACAATAATCTCTCGCCGGCTCAGCAAGACGAGATCACTGCCATGATCGATCGAATTATTGACTTAGGATTGAAGTCGATGTCAGAAGGACGTTCCGACCTCGGTCTAGTCGTATTGGCTGATCAAACGCAGTTTCGTTTTGCCCTGGGCACCTTTGTCGCGGATGGTAACGAAGCGGCGGAAATCGTAAAAGATTTGGCAGCCAAGATTGAAAACGAGCCAAACGCTCCCCGTTTTAAGTTTGACATTGGCACCTACAAAGGTGTCACGATGCACATGGTTGAAGCCGATGTTCCTGCCAGCGCCGGAGAGGCTCGCGAAATGTTCGGCGAAGTCTTGCAGGTCCATGTCGGTACCGGTGAGAAAGCGGTTTATCTCGCTGCTGGAAACGATGGCGAGGCATTGATGAAAGAGATGATCGATGCGGCTGGAAGTGATAGCAGCGCTGACCGGCCGGCTAGCCAGTTTCGAATGAAATTGCTGCCGATGCTACAGTACGCTCAGACTATCGAAGCCAACGATACGGTGGCAACGCTGATCGAGGCTCTGACTCGGTCTCCAAACGGTGGTGAAATGACGGTGGTTGAGGAAGGCCTTGCCAATGGTCAAAAGATCCAGATCACCATTGGGGAAGGCTTGATGAAAGCTCTTGGTGTTGCTGCGACGCAAGCTCAGCAACAAATGCAGGGCCAGTTCTAAGCTTCTGCAAAGGCAGCCACGCGCCGGTGGAGCAACCCGTTCCACCGGCGTAATCGTGTGAGGGCCTGCTAGATTTTCGATCTTCTGTCGAGAACGACTTTATGGTGAAGACACGCCGTGGTGCATGGTTGACGATTGTGGTTCTGATCACCACCTCGGTAGCTTGGCTAGGGTTGTACGTCAGCCGACGAAATGTCGAACCGGCCAAAGCTGAATCAAAGCCGACGAAGCTAGCAGAAAGCGAATCGGTGCCTGGCTCAGACGTCGATTCAATGACGATGTCCGAAGTTCTCGATTTGGCGGTCGCAACCCGGCAAAATATGGCTTCGACTTTGAACGACTATCAAGGTCGATTTATCAAACAAGAGGTCGACAAAAACGGTGTCCTAGGTGGCGTTTCGGAAATCTTGGTCAAAGTGCAGACACGTTTGAGGGATGAAACTAACCAAGCACCCAAACGGGTTTATCTCAAATTCACCGCGCCCGAAAACGTCAACGGTCGTGAGGTCATTTGGGGTGAAGACCTGTACGACGGTAAGATGGCAGTTCACGAGGTCGGGCTCTTGCTCGGTTTGAAAACCTTGTGGCTAGACCCTGAAGGGATCCTTGCCATGCAGGGTCAGCGGTATCCCATCAGCGAGATTGGGCTGGTGAAATTGACGGAGAAGTTGATCGAAAGAGGTGAGAAAGACCGGAATAATCCAGACATCACCGTGTCAATGACCCCAGATCGATCGATGGAAGATGTCGAAGCCCAGTTGATTCAAGTCCAGCGATCCAAACCATCGGGGATGGAGGATGATTTTTCGCTCGCGGAAATTATCTTTGATCCTGATCGGCAACTCATCCTCGGCTACCGTAGTTTTGGTTGGCCAGAGCAGGCGGAGGATGATCCACCATTGCTGGAATCGTATCTCTACCGCGACGTAAAAACGAACGTCGGGCTGACCGAAAAGGATTTTGACACAACGAATCCGGAATACAATTTTCCGTCCTTTTGAGATGACCCAAAGTTCTCGTCTTTCATTCTGGTCGCTCACGCCTGTCGGTATTTGAATTGGTTGTGCGTCGCCAGTCATTTGACAAAATCGCGGCTTGTGGATGACGAATTACCCTTGCCGCAAGCTCCGAAAGGAATCCCATGGATCGCCGAAGTTTTATTCGCCAATCAACGGTAGTTGGCTCCGTCGCGGCGTTACAGGCCGGCGTCAACGCTGCGCAGGATCGTAAACCGCGTCGAGTCGCGCTCATCGGGTGTGGCTGGTATGGCAAGTGTGACTTGTTGCAATTGTTGAATGTCGAGCCTGTCGAAGTTGTGGCTTTATGTGACGTCGATCGCCAGATGCTCAGTGAAGCTGCGGATCTGATTGCGACTCGGCAAGCTTCTAAGAAACGGCCGCGGACCTATGCCGACTATAAGGAACTGTTGGCAAAGCGAAACTTTGATATCGTTCTAATTGCGACGCCCGACCATTGGCATGCATTGGCCATGATCGCCGCGGTAGAGGCGGGAGCTGATGTCTACGTGCAGAAGCCAACTGGTGTGGACGTTTTGGAAAGTAAAGCGATGTTGGACGCTGCTCGAAAAACAGGACGCATTGTTCAAGTCGGTACCCAGCGACGAAGCACGCCCCATCTGATCGAAGCGAAACAGCGAGTCGTCGAAGCTGGGCTGTTGGGAGAGGTCGCCCATGCGGAGGTGTGTTGTTATTACCACATGCGTTCTCGAGCGAATCCACCCGACACCAAGCCACCAGAGAATCTCGACTACGAGATGTGGACTGGACCGGCGCCGATGCGGCCCTACAACCAATTAGTGCACCCTCGGTCGTGGCGCGCTTTCATGGAATATGGCAATGGAATCGTTGGCGATATGTGCGTCCACATGTTGGATATGGTGCGATGGCAGCTTGGATTGGGTTGGCCAAAGACAATCTGTAGCAGCGGTGGGATCCTCGTCGACACTCAGTCAAAAGCCAATATCACGGACACACAAACAGCGACGTTTGGATTTGATGAGCTGAATGTGGTCTGGACCCACCGTAGCTGGGGTGATGCACCTGACCCGGAATATCCATGGGCAGGGATTATCTACGGCTCGAAAGGAACGTTGAAGTTAAGTGTCAACAAGTACGACTTCATTCCACGCGGTAAAGGTGATCGACTGCATGGAGATGCAGTAATCGAGACGGACCAGTTTCCGACGGATAAAGCCGATGCCAAGGATTGGAGATTGGAGCTGCATGTTGCTTCCGCAATTCGGGGCCATATGCGAAATTTTCTCGATTGCATCGATAGTCGCACGTATCCCGTGGCAGACATCGAACAAGGTCACATCAGTAGTTCCGCGTGCTTCATGGCTAATCAGTCTTTGACGCTCGGCCGTAGTCTTGAGTTTGATCCTGAGACGCATACGATTGTGGGGGATGCGGAGGCGACGGCTGCGTTACAGCGTCCCTACCGAAAGCCGTATGTTCATCCCGCGACAAACGTTTGACAATTCACTTGAGCTGTTTGAAAGAAGAATCGGTCGGTTTTTCGCCATGGTTGAATGACCAAGCAGTACGTGGTGAGATGAACGCCGACGAAAGCTCCACCCTTTGTTTTCTCCAACCTGGCTGCTAAAGCATGAATAAATTCGTCTGTATTCTGATTGTGATGTGTGGATACACGAATGCGTTTGGGGAGGATTGGCCTCAATGGCGGGGAGTGAATCGAGATGGGGTGTTGGATCACACTCCATTGCTAGAGAAGTTCCCAGCGGACGAATTGGAACGTCTCTGGACGGTTCCGCTCGGGGCTGGTTACAGCGGGCCAACCGTTGCCGACGGTCGTGTCTACGTGACCGATCGAGGACCATTGGATGTTGAAAAGGAAATCGAACGAGTTCTGTGTTTTGATGCTGCCGATGGATCCCTGATTTGGGAGCATGCTTACGATGCACCTTACACCATTAGTTACAGAGCAGGGCCACGTGCTACGGTCACCGTTCACCAAGGCCGCGCGATCGCCGTCGGTGCGATGGGGCATATGAAGTGCTTAGATGCCAAAACTGGTAAAGTGTTTTGGGAGCACGATCTCAATCAGATGTACTCCCTGCGGATGCCAATTTGGGGTATCACGGCATCGCCGCTGATCTACGACGATCTGGTCATCCAAATCGCTGCGGGTAGTGGCGAAGCTTGTGTTGTCGCATTTGACTTAGAAACCGGTCAGCCTCGCTGGCAGGCGCTCGATGAGCGAGCTGGCTATAGTGCTCCAATTTTGGTCCGACAAGGCCAGCAGGATGTGGTGGTTTGTTGGACTGGCGAAAGTGTGTCGGGATTGAATCCGCAGACTGGCGAAGTTTTCTGGAATATCCCGATGTTGCCAAGGAATATGCCCATCGGTGTCGCAACGCCGATTATTCAAGGCAATGATCTCTTCGTTTCCTCATTTTACGATGGCTCGATGCTGATTCGAATCGATCCTACGCAGCCCGTAGCCGAACAACGTTGGCGTCGCATCGGCGAAAGTGAACGAAATACCGACTCTCTGCATTGCATGATCAGCACGCCGATCATGAAGGGAGATTTTATTTATGGTGTCGATAGTTACGGCGAACTTAGGTGTCTGGATCTGAAGACCGGAGATCGTGTATGGGAAAATAATACGGCTGTACCTCGGGCGCGATGGGCAACTATCCACACGTTTCGTTATGGTGATCGTGAATTGTTGTTCAACGACCAGGGTGAGCTGATATTGGCCGAGTTGCGCCCCGATGGATACCGCGAGATTAGTCGGACAAAAGTGATAGAACGAACTCGCCAGCAATTAAATCGGCGCGGCGGTGTGACTTGGGCGCACCCTGCGATCGCGGACGGAATGATTTATGCACGCAATGATAAAGAACTAGTCTGTGCCTCCTTGAAGCCCTAGAGGTTTCAGTTAACTCATAAGTGAAAGATGATGATGTCAAATATTGGATCGATGATCGCCGCTTCTGCAGATCTTGGTTTGGTGTACGCCGAGCGACTGTTGACTGGTGTCACGCCTGATAAATTTGCGAGGTTTGCAGTTGCCGGCGGCCAAGCCATTCAATCGAACCATCCCGCCTTTATCTATGGGCATCTGAGTCTCTATGCCAGTCGAGTAATTGAGCAGGTCGGGGGTGAACCGACTGAGTTTCAGCCTAGTCAAGCATTGACGGATTTATTTTCGAAGGATGCGCAGTGTGTGGACGATCCAGACGGCACGATTTATCCGGCGATGGATGAAGTTGTTCAATTCTGTCTGTCCGGGTATCGCGCAGCCAGCGAGGCTCTTAAGGCAGCCGATGATCAATGCTTTCATGCCGAGAATCCCAACGAAGCGATGCGGGCAAAATTTCCCACCAATGGTGCAATGTTGGGGTTCTACGTCGGCGGCCACTTCATGATGCACATGGGTCAACTGAGTGCTTGGCGCCGAGCCGCCGGATTAGGGCCTGCCTGAGCCAGATTGGTTTCCGCTTTTGCCGTTCATTGACGCGAGGAAGTTCTCTTGGGGCGCGCGTCAATGAGTAGGAACCACGTAAATGTGTCGTCTTGTCTATCGATCGGTTAGCGTTTTACCAATCGTGATATTTCTAGTTTGAATCTCGGCGGTTGTTTACGGATACTGAAATAATTGATCTCGCAGTGTTTGCTTGAGATTGGATGCCGGGATGATGGAATTATTTGACGAAGATACAAATGAACCAATGGGAGCCAGGTTCCTGGCAATTCAAGCAGGCGCTTCAACAGCCCAACTACGAAGATTCGCAACAGCTAGAAAGGGTCTGCGGTGAGCTTTCTGGGCGTCCACCGTTGGTTACCAGTTGGGAAATTGAAAGACTAAAGTCACAGTTGTCGATGGCCTCCCAAGGTCGCGCCTTCTTGCTGCAGGGAGGTGACTGCAACGAGAGCTTTGCTGCTTGCACTGCGGACCCGATCGAGAAGAAGCTCAAGGTGCTGTTGCAGATGAGTCTGGTGCTTGTCTACGGCATGCAGAAGCCCGTGATTCGGGTGGGCCGAATCGCAGGGCAGTACGCCAAACCGAGGTCGAATGAAACGGAAACCTGTGATCGTGTCACACTCCCTTCCTATCGGGGTGATTGCGTCAATCGGATCCCATTCACCGCAAACGATCGGGAGCCTCGACCTGAGAATATGCTGAAGGCATATGACTGCTCAGCCCAGACGCTTAATTATCTGCGAGCTCTAACCGAAGGTGGCTTTGCTGATATCAACCATCCTGAGAATTGGGAGCTTGATTTTGTAACCCAGTCCGCGCGGTGCCAAGAATATCACCAAATGGTTAGCGGGATTGGCAATTCGCTTCGTTTCATTGACACCATTGGTGGCGTAACTCGCGCGGATCTCTCACGTGTTGATTTTTACACTTCGCACGAAGCGCTGCTGTTGCCTTACGAACAGGCGATGACACGCCGCGCGCTTGGATCAGACCAGTGGTACAACCTTGGCACACATTACCCCTGGATCGGTGATCGCACCCGCGACCTTGATGGAGCCCATGTTGAGTATTTTCGTGGGATCAAGAACCCAATCGGGATGAAGATTGGTCCATCAGCATCTGTTGAACAATTGGTCTCCCTATTGAATCGATTGAATCCGAACCGTGAGCCCGGTCGGATGACATTGATCTGTCGTTTTGGTGCCTCGAAAGTCCGCGATTGTCTGCCACCGCTGATCGAAGCGGTCAAGAAGAATCAGCATCCTGTGTTGTGGGCTGTTGATCCAATGCATGGAAATACAATGACGACGGGCGATGGAACCAAAACGCGTCATTTCGATCAAATTCTGGATGAAATACGTGAATCGTTTACTGTTCATGCGAAGCATCAAACCATCATTGGTGGTATTCATCTGGAATTAACGGGGAATAACGTAACGGAGTGCATCGGAGGCGCCGGTGGGTTGAGCCCGGCGGATCTCGACCGGGCGTACGAGAGCAATGTCGATCCGCGACTGAATTATGAGCAGGCGATGGAGATCGCCTTCCTGATTGCTGGTCAGTTGCCAGTCGATGCGGATGAATCCTGATAGATTGTTGTTGACTTCTTTTTAACTTTCCCATTGAGCGCTGTGATGAAACGATCCGCAAGAATATTCCTGGGTCTTGTCTGTGGTTGGTTAATGATGTTCTCCGGCGTCGCGCGGTCTGAGGACAGACCGAATATTTTGTTCATCATGTCGGATGATCATACGGCGCAAGCGATCGGCGCTTACGCGACATTGCTAAAGGAATTGGATCCCACTCCTACCATCGATGCCTTGGCTGCTGATGGCATCTGTTTTGACAACGCGTTTTGTACCAATTCAATTTGTACGCCTTCGCGAGCTTGTATCATTACAGGCCAGTACGACCATGTGAATGGAGTTTTTGATTTAGGAGGACGAATCGCCCGTGAAAAACAAACTTTGCCAATCTTGATGCGAGCACGGGGGTATCAAACCGCGATGATTGGTAAGTGGCATCTCAAAGTCGAACCTAACTACGATTTCTACAAGGTGCTGCCGGGACAGGGGAAATACTTTGATACGGAATTTCGCATCCAAGGGGTGAAGCCGTGGCCCAAGAATGTTGTGAAGTATCCAGGGTCTCATTCCTCCGATGCCATCATGGACTCGACGTTGGCATGGTTTAAAGAGCAACGAAACCCAGATAAGCCGTTTTTTGTATGCCACCACTTCAAAGCGCCACACGACTATTTTCAGAGTCACCCAAGGTATGACAGCTATTTGGCGGATATCGATATCCCTGAGCCGGCGTCACTCTGGGAAAAGCCCGACACCTGGGGTTCGATAGCGACACGTGGATACCAAGATGAACTGATTCCGCACATCGGAACCTCCATCGGACGGCGTAATCCAAGACGTAGTTATGCGGCGGATCTACCGCGTGTCTTTCCAAACGAATTTAAGTGGGACTATCGGGATCCGGATCTTATTGATGTGGTGGTGAAACGCTTGGCGTACCAGGCGTACCTGAAAAAGTATCTGCGTTGCGTCAAGGGTGTGGATGACAATTTGAAGCGATTGTTTGATTACTTGAAGCAAGAGAATCTGTATGACAACACTGTCATCATCTACACCGGGGATCAGGGATTCTGGCTCGGCGAAAAAGACTATCAGGACAAGCGATGGGCGTATGATGAATCAGCGCGAATGCCATTGATTGTGCGATATCCCAAAACCATTTCTAGAGGGATCCGCAGCGATGCGATTATCGAAAATATCGACTTTCCAGCGCTAATGTTGGACTTTGCCGGGGCTGAGATACCTTCGCAGATGCAGGGGCGTTCCTTTCGCAGTATCTGTGAAACCGGCATCGAGCCTGATGATTGGAAACAAGCGGCTTACTATCGGTACTGGATGCACATGGCGCACCACGATAACCCTGGCGAAATGTCGATTCGCACCAAGAATTACAAGCTGATTTATTTTTACGCCTGCAATTATCAAGGCGAAGAGCAAACGCCGCCCGCATGGGAATTGTATGACTTGGTGAAGGATCCACGGGAACTTAACAATGTGTATGACCAGCCGGAATACCGTGAGGTGCGAGATCGGCTAAAAGTTCAGTTCGCGAAAATGCGATTGGATGTGGGAGACGACGGATCGCATTATCCAGCGTGCGAACGGATTGTCCAGGAATTTTGGGATTACGACGAAGCAGATCGGCAGCGCGCGATCGAGATTTCAAGTCAGTTTCGGCAGCGACGTGAAGCGGAACTGGCAGACCGAAAGTGAGTTTCTTGCATCATGTTTGCGCGTCAAAAGATGAGATGTTGTTTGCTTTCAATCTTGCCTACAACCTTTCTTTCGACAATGCACTCGGCTGAACAATCTGTTGAGCGAGTTGTGTTGGCAATGCGGCAGGCTGCTGAGTTTTACACAACAAAAGTTTCCAGCAATGGCGGCTACGTTTATCACTATGCGCTCGACTTCCAGCAACGCCGGGGTGAAGGTGAGGCAACCCAGGATTAAGTTTGGGTACAGCACCCTGGAACATCAACCGTCGTAATGGCTTTGCTACGCGGGTATCAGGCCACGGGCGAACGTCTGCATTTGAGAGTTGCGATCAATGCCGGTAGGGCATTGGTGAAAGGTCAGTTCAAATCGGGTGGTTGGACCAATGTCATCGATTTTGATCATAAAGGACGATGGGTTTCCCAGTATCTGCGGGGTGGCAAATGAGGAAAAAACAACTCTTCACTCGATGATGGCCAGATTCAGTCGGCGAATCTATATCTGATTCACCTCGATTCGGCGTTTCAGTTCCAAGATCAAACGAACCCGAACTTAGTTGTCACAAGAAGTTCGCGACATCGTCGCCGCACTCGATGCGGAAGGCCGATGGGTCAGTTACTTCAACGGGATTCCGAAGATCGGACAGCTCAAACTTCCGCTTGGGACACCCAACTGATCCAGTGAAGTGTTTAGCGAGCATCCCACTTTGTTGGCCGATTTTGTAGACGCGGCAGACGAGTGATTTAATTCGCTCCTCGTCGTATTTCGGCTGCTTCATTATGCTCGGCTAGGCGATGCCCGTTTACATCAAGATTGGTTTACCGATCTTGCGTCTAGCCACTGCGAATTGTCCTGCATGCATCATTGGATGCGATGCCATTAGGATGTAAACGTCGGCGACGGTGGGGCAAAAAGACCGAAAGGACTCAGGAGCCGGTGCCGCTAAATCGCGATCGCTTGCAGCGTTTAACGCAGCATGTGTCGCTTGGCGAATCTGTTCATACAAGTCGATGTAGTCTTGCTTCTTGGCAAAATCCCCTGCAGCATCGCTTGCACAGGTTTCCTTGCTATGGGCCTCGCTGAAGCCTTCCGGTAGCTCAATTGCTTTTCCGGGCGCGACGCTATTGAGTATGTGGACTTCGGATGCAATTAAATGTCCAAGTTGCCAAGCCAAGTGATTACACCCTTCACCAGGGCGAGTCATCAGCTCACCGTCCTCCAGATCGCTAATGTAACTTTTAAGGACGAGGTCACTGAAGTTAGCGGATGCATAGATAGCTTCTTTGCCGTTCATACGGAAAAGGACCTTTTGAACAAAATCGGTGGCGAAAATCGATTGCCAAGAACGAGAAGCTTACCATCGCTGGCGCGAATTGTAAGGATCCTGCTCAGTGGGCCTGGTAGTTGGATCATTGTGTGAGATTAGGCTTCTGGCTTCGGAAATCGAGCCAGCAGGTAATCGCACTGGTTCACGTCAAGCTGATGTTGGGCACCTTGAGAGTTGTCGCCCTATCAATCGCTTCAACGTTTGATAGCAGTCTCGCTCATGAAAAACTCGACGGTTATAAGGCTTCACTGAGAAGATCCAAGATTGCCTAGGCCCGTCGCGACAACGGAATGCTTGATAAGCGAACGAATCGGGAAACTGTCAAGCCAACATAACCGCTTGCCTGTTCCCTGATGCTGAAAGTTTCGGTTTTCATTGCCTCCTGTGATTGTTGTTTACTCGTCAAGGATACTTGCCAACGAGGAGGCGATCACTGGGTTTTGCAGGTGGGGATCGTCATGCTTGCTGCCATACTCTCGCAGTGCTTTTGCCAGTCGAAAAGTCACTTCCTTGGTGCCCGGGCGCCGAAAGAAGTTCAGCAGTTCATCGGGGTCCTGTTCAGCATCGAACAGCCAAGGTGTGTCGTTGACTGACAAAATTAATTTGTACCGATGATCGACCGCTGCGACCCATTGGGCATTTGTGCCGGAATTCCTGAGAAAGATAATTGGTGGGTTCTGTTCGACAGTTTTGTCCTTCGTGACATCGATAAAGGTTTCCGAGAGATCGATGCCCTGGTCGTTTGGATCAGCGGGAAGATCTAACAGACCCATTACGGTCGGGGTCACATCGACGGTTCCAACTGGATGTTCGTAAACTTGGCCATTGCGAATTTTGCCCGGGTATCGAACGATCATGGGTACCCGAGCCGATCCTTCATATGGGTTTCCCTTGTTTTGTCGATCGTGTTCGTAACACAGGTCGCCGTGATCGCTCGTCATGATGATCAGTGTGTTGTCTAGACGATCCGCTGCGGCGAGTTCACCGATTAGACGTCCAATATTGTCGTCAAGGCATTGGACCATGCCGAAGTAACGAGACATGTCTTCCCCTCGAAACACGGGATGTTTTTTTCCGGTTCCAAGCCACTTGGGTGCTGGGATGTCAGTCTTGTAGGTGCGTGGTGCCGCAAATCGCAAATCATCGAATCGGTGATCGTATGGTGGGCGAACAGTATTCGGGCCGTGAGGATCCGGATAGCTGACAACCGCGAAGAACGGTTTTTTCTTCTTGCGATCGGTAACGAATTCGATTGCCCGATTCGTTAACCAGTCGGTCGAGAAGGACTCTTTATCTGCTCCAGCAACATCGTAGGTCGGGGTTCCGTTTTTCTGAGCTCCAATCCGTGGCTTGCCATTTTGGATATCGAATTTTTTCCAATGCCCGCGATTGAACATGTATTGGGTGAATTGGAATCCGCCATCCACTTTGGGAGCCCACTCAGGTTTGCCGGTTCCGCCAAGATGCCATTTCCCGATAAATGTGGTGCGGTAACCGGCATCGTTCAGGCGATCAGCAAGTGTGGGGATCGACCGATCTAAAACGAAATTGTTCGTGGGAACTCCCGCCACGTGTGGATAGCGACCGGTAATCATGGCAGCTCGACAGGGCGAGCAGACTGGTGAGGTCGCATAAGCCCGCGTGCAGATTACGCCTTCTTTCGCGATTCGATCCAAGTTGGGTGTCGGCACAATAACGCCCGCTCCCCACATCTCGGCCTGCTCTCGTGGCATTTGCTCTCGGTAACATCCCAATGTCCGAAAGTTATGTTCATCCGTGATTAGTAACAGAACATTTGGCCCATCACTCGATTCCGCGTTTGCGTTTGATCCACTTAAGTGAAATCCCAGTAACACGATCAAAGTCGCTAGAAATCGAATAGCCGAAGATGTCATGGGTAGCTCTTTTAAATTCTGGGGACCGTCAAATTGTTATCTTAGCAGCTGGATTGACATCCGTCAGAATCAATCCAAAACGCACCCAATTTGATCATTCAGCGTCGAATGTTTGGTCTCGTGGATAGATCGGTGCAGGGGCGGACGGTGATCAGATACCAGGAAAAATTTGCATCAAAAGATCAGCGTGTTGAGAAAAACGAATGGCGTGCTACCGGGATCAAGATGTTCCTTGGAAGGATGCCCTCGGTGACGCATTTAGCATCGGACGTGTCGGTGTGATTATGCTCGGAGAATCGCAGCCAGTTCCCCGAGCTTAATCAAGGTGATGCTTTTTCGGAGCACCGCGGCCGAAAGTTCGCCGTATTTGTTGCACGAAGATAAGGATTCAATTTGGAAGCTGGAACGGTAAACTAGTCGACTTGCCAGTCTGTAAAGGCCTCCACGGCAAATGGATCTCACTCCCGTTTCAAAGTTTCAGTATTCATTGGTTGCACCGGAGTTGTTTCGATGACTATTCCCGACATTCATCGACGGAGATTTGGTTCGACCGTGGGGATCGCAGTCGCTTCAGCGGCGCTGCCAAACGTTCATGGCGGTGAAGAGAGTCGTTATCAGCTAGTCATAGTGGGCGGTGGCTTGGGAGGTTGTGCTGCGGCGATTTCTGCCTTGCGGAACGGCCTGCGGGTTGTGATGACTGAACCAACTGATTGGATTGGCGGACAGTTGACCAGTCAGGGGGTACCACCGGATGAGCATCGTTGGATCGAAACAGCAGGCGCGAACCAGTCTTATCGTGACCTGCGTTCGCGCATCCGCCAGTACTACAAAGATCATTATCCATTGGTCGATTCAGCTCGTGGCCGAGCGAATTTGAATCCCGGGAACGGGATTGTTTCTCGTCTCTGTTGTGAGCCGAGTGTTTCATTAGCAGTTTTGCAACAGTGGTTGAAGCCATACGAGGAATCTGGGCAACTCAAGATTTTATTGCGGCACGAGCCTGTAGCAGCCGAAGTGATCGGTGATCGCGTCCAGGCAATCACGGTTCGGGATAAAGAGAGTGGCAGCCAGAAAATCCTAGTCGCGCCTTACTTTATCGATTCGACGGAGTTGGGTGATTTGCTGCCGTTAACCGACACCGAATATGTCACCGGGTCCGAGGCGCGGTCCGAAACGGGTGAGTTGCACGCGGCAGACGTGGCGAATCCAAGTAACCAACAAGCCTTTACGATGTGCTTTGCGGTTGATCATTTGAAGGGAGAACACCATACCATTGATCGTCCGCAGGAGTATGGTTTTTGGAGGGCGTTTGTTCCAAAACTGACGCCATCTTGGCCGGGCCGGTTACTCGATTTTACTTACACACATCCACGATCTGGAAAACCCAAACGCCTTGGGTTTGATCCACTTGGTGGTTCTTCATCGGGTGGTGCGATGAATCTGTGGCGATATCGGCG
Source organism: Planctomycetota bacterium (assembly GCA_036339635.1). Classification (GTDB taxonomy): domain Bacteria; phylum Planctomycetota; class Planctomycetia; order Pirellulales; family Pirellulaceae; genus Rubripirellula. The sequence continues at coordinate 20,942 of JAYZAR010000427.1, forward strand.
TATCATCGATGCTTCCCTGTTCGTGCCCCAGCATTTTGATAGTGATATCAGCCTGATCAATTGGCCACAACATGATTATTTCCTGGGGAATTTGATTGATGTTCCTGACCAAGAAGCAGCGATCCATGTCGATCGAGCCAAGCAATTGAGCTTATCGCTTCTGTATTGGTTGCAGACAGAAGCGCCGCGGACTGATGGTGGAACCGGGTTTCCCGGATTGCGACTTCGTGCGGATGTGATGGGCACGAGGGATGGTCTTGCGAAGTCACCGTATGTTCGTGAATCGCGCCGCATCAAAGCCGTCTTTACAGTTTTGGAAGAGCATGTCGGAATGGAGCAGCGATGTCTTGTCACCGGTGATGCTCCGGAGAAAGTGAAGGCTGCTGAGTTTAAGGATTCAGTTGGTGTCGGTAGTTATCCGATCGACTTACACCCGAGTACAGGCGGCGATAACTATATCGATTTTGAATCTTTGCGTTTTCAGATTCCGCTTGGCTCTCTGCTCCCGGTGCGGCTGAAAAACTTGGTGCCGGCGAATAAGAATATCGGCACGACCCACATCACATCAGGGTGCTATCGGTTGCATCCGGTAGAGTGGGGGATTGGTGAAGCCGCTGGTTGTCTTGTCAGTCATGCCATCGGTCTTGCTCGAACACCGCATGAGATTCATGCGAATGACAACCATTTGTCTGATTTTCAGAGTTTTCTGAAGCAACAGGGTGTGCAAACCAATTGGCAAGGTTAACGTTGCATCTGAAATCCCGCGGGAAGGTGATTGTTTTCATTACACCATGATCTCGGATATGGTTCCCGTGCTATCGGCGTATTGCTGACGGTCAACGCCAAGGCACTTCAATTGCGTCAACCAGAGATTGGCTAGCGGCGTTCCCGGCTTGCAGTGGATGTGCTTGCCTAATTGCAGCGTGCCCCCACCGCCGCCCGCAACGACCAGTGGTAAGTCGTTGTATTGATGGGTGGTTCCATCGCCCATTCCTGCGCCGAGGGTGAAGATTGTATTGTCGAGTAGCGTAGTTCCATTGGCTTCCTCGATCTGATCCATTCTTGCGATCAAATTAGCGAAGACTGAAACGTGGTAATAATCGAGCTTGAGCAGATTTTCAACGTGCTCTTGAGGATTATGGGTCATCGCGTGGTGGCTGTGGGGTTTGTCTAGGATTCCTTCCCAGTTAGTCGGTGTTGTCCAGCGTTCGGGTCCCACCATTAGCGTTGCCACATTGGTAATGCCTGTCTGAAGGGCTGTCACCATAAGATCTCCCATTAGCTGTATGTATTCATTCCTTGGCAGGTGTTCCTCCGGTCGCTCGATTCGCTCCGTAGCGAGTGCCAGCTTCATCGACTCGATCTTGTCCATTCGTGTTTCAATGGTGCGGACTGCTTCAAAGTATTCCGAAAACTTCCGTTGGTCACCTGAACTGAGGCGTTTTCGCAGTCGGTTCGCATTCTCCAAAGCTAAGTCCGTGATATTGCGAGAGCTTGTTTCGGAATGTGTTCCGAACAAACGGTCATATACTTTTCGGGGATTTCGCATCGATGGCGCAACGTGTCCAGTTCCGTACCAAGACATATTGTCAAAGTAAATTGATTCGATGTTGTTCTTGTGGTCGTTGCAACTTAACTCGAGTGTTGAATAGGGTGTAGTGTCGCCAATCGAATCAGCAGCAATGTGATCGAGTGTCCTTGCGAGTGGATACGCCGAGTTCTGCACCTCGAATGGTGCAACGCTGGTCAAAAAGCAAGAGGCGGCTTGGGCATGGGAATCAGTGCCATGCTGAAAGGTTCGGTCGAGCCCGGTGACCAAGGCGATTTTTTCGCGCATCGCGTGAAGGGATCCAAGCGTTGGGGAAAGAGTAAGCGGATGGACACCGGGGGGAACCTGCTTGCCTTCGAATCGCCAGACATTGTTTTGTCCCGCAAATTGTGGGATGGGACGATCGCTTTCACCCGGGAAGAAACCACGTCGGGTGATTCCGTTGGGCAAGTAAAAAAAAGCGATGCGTTGGGCTGCCGTTGTCTGATCGGAGTCTGCGCCGCGGCAATGATTGGGGTAACTGGCAAGCCAAGGTAGGCTCATCATTGATCCGCACGTGCCAAGTAACAAACGACGCCGTGATACGCTTCGGTTTTGCGTTGGATACATGTTAAAGGTCCTGGGCATTCTTGTGCATGAATGACTCGCTAAGTGCCACGTTCATCATGATCGTGCGCATGGTGTCTTCGCCGGCCAGAGCTTTGTTTGTGATACTGTCCAGGGTTGGCCAATCAGCAGGTCCGAGTTCACGGCCGAGTGCATACGTCAGTAGGTGAGCGACAAAGGCTCGGATGAAACGTGGTTTCTCGCGGACCAACAGTTGCTTGAATTCGATCGCAGTTTCGAAGCGGTATTGATTGAAGAGTGTTCCACTCGGATCAACGTTTCGCTCATTTTCGTACTGATTTCTCCAAACACCGGTTGGTCCATAATTCTCTAATGCAAATCCGAGTGGGTCAATCTGATTGTGGCAGCCGGCACAATCAGCTCGTTGACGGTGGATTGCTAGACGTTCACGAATGGTAAGTTCAGCAATTTCTTTTGTATTAGATTCTGGCAGGGGCGGAATATCAGCAGGTGGTGGCTCAGGTGGATCATTAAAGATCACTTCGTTGACCCACGCTCCACGGGTGATCGGTTGCGTGCGGGATGGAGTCGATGTCATCGTCATCACGGCCGCATTGGTAATCACACCACCTCGACGTGGGTCGTTCAAAGCAATTCTTCGAAAAACCTGAACTTGTACATCTTTTCCCGCGTTTGAATGGCCCTCGTAATTGGCTTTCAGCATATCGCTTTGCCAAGTGTAGGATGGATTCAATAGATCCATAATCGTTCGATCTTCGACAAAGATAGTTTCGAACAGCAGCAATGGTTCAGAGATCATATGCATGCTCGTGCGGTAACCGTGGTAATAGAAGTACGGAAACTTCTCTGGATCGGGAATCGAAGTGATCAATCGATCCAACTGCAGCCATTGGCTTGGGAAATTATCGCAAAATCGCGCAGATCTTCGATCATTCATCATACGCTCGATCTGTGTGCGCAGAACTTTTGGCTGGCTAAGTTGATTCGCCTCAGCTAGATCGAGGAGCGAGTCGTCTGGGATGCTGCTCCAAAAAAATTGAGCTAATCGCGTCGCTAGTTCAAAGTCATTGATTGGTTGCCGGCCATTCGTCTGATTATCTGTCTTGTTGGCGATGTTCTCTTCGTACAAATAAAGGAAATCTGGCATACCGATGATGATGCCGATCGCCAGTCTCATCGATTGCTCAAAAGTTTGACCTGCTTGCAATTGGTTTTTCGTCAACCCGACAAACTGGTCGAGTGTTTGGGGGTCGATTTGGCGGCGAAATGCTCGACGTAGAAATTGCTTCAATCTTGATCTGAGGACTGCTGCCTGATCTGCTTCTGGTGGCGGCGAAGCAAGCAAGTGATTCCATTGACGGCATTCTTGCGGGTTCAGATCGGGGCTCTCAGAAACTGTTCGGCTAAGTTGCAAAAACGATTCCATCAGCAGAGGTGAAAGGGTCAAGTGATCGCTTTGGTTATCGAACCCGTGTTCCGCTCGCTTGTCTTGTGGAAACGGTGCAACGCCTCGGAAACCTTCCGGGCGTTCATTGTCGATGTCTTTACTGAGCGGTCGAGAGGAGATCCGCACTTGGTCTGGCATCTTTTTGGTTTCAGGCTTGAAATAATCCTCTCGGCGGCGAAGGAGACGTTCATTTAGCTGGAAGATGTCACGATCGAGTCCGAGTAGGTCAACGACTGCGTTGTTGTATTGAAAACGATTCATACGACGAATTGGAATGGGCTCGAAGGGGTAGTTGTGCAGCACATCGGCTTGAATTGATTGGAGTATCGTGATTAATTTTTGGCGCACCGGATCAGTAAGAGGGGGTTCGGTTTCCGGAGGCATACGCCGATCTCGAAGAACGGCGATTAAGTCATTGATCAGAGTTGGCTGAGCTTGGGCATCGCTTGCGTTTCTCAAAGCGAGCAAATTTACATCACCTTCACCATCAATACCGTGGCAATTCAGGCAGTGTTGTTGAATTGATGTTTGTAGTAGCCGGAAGTTCTCGGCCGCCACAACGACACTCGAAATGGCGGCAGCGAACAGGATCAATACGTAACGATAAACCGCTGAATTCATAATCGGTTTCATTCGCGATGGAGCATAGCTGGAGAGTGCCTCCATCCTAGCATTGATCGGCCAGCGAGGGTTGGACATGATCGGGTGTAAGCCTTTGCGTGATGGGGAGAGGTTTTTGCTTCAAAGCGTTGCACTGACTGCGAAATGTCGAGTCAGTTCATTTATGCTGTATATGTTGCCGGCCCAGTCGGGGACGGTTTTGACACATTTTCACGGGATGTCTGATGTTCTTTGCTCGCCGCTCGACATTTTTGATCTTCTGTTTATTGGTAACGGCTTGGTTGCCGCCAAATCAGATCTCCGCTCAGGATCGCGTGACGAGTCAGTTTGCAATACCCGAATCCGATGAGGGATTGCCAGGGATTGGGCCCATTCGCCGATATGAATGGTTCAAGAATTTGTGGGTGAAACGACGCTCTGATTTTGCCAATCGATCTGCCACAGAGAATGGGGCCGTCGTATTTCTAGGGGACTCTATTACTCAGGGCTGGGGTGAAGATTTCCGGGGAGATTTGGCACCGATGAAAGTTGCTAACCGAGGGATTAGTGGTGATACGACACGGGGCATGTTGATTCGATTGGAAGAAGATGTCCTGAGTCTCAATCCGGCGGCGGTCGTGATGCTGATGGGAACTAATGACTTGGAAGAGAAAGCCGAACCAAAGACGATTGCGAGTAACATTCGCTTGATCCTGGATTGCTTGAAATCACACCGCAGCGACCTGCCGATTGTCATTTGTCAGGTTTTCCCAAGCAGCAACTCGAAGAGTCGGCCTGCCGACAAGATCAAGCAACTCAACTCCCTCGTTGCTGAGAGTGTGAAAGGCGACCCACAAATCACAATCGTCGATACATGGACGTTGTTCGCAAACGAGTCGGGAGACGCAAAGAAAGAAGAGTTTCCCGACCTGTTGCATCCAAATGCAGCAGGTTATGCAAAATGGAAAGCTGCGATTTGGCCCATCTTTGCAACCCTCGGATTGGTTGAAACCGCTGCTGACACCTTTGAGTTAGAGGCGGGTTATGAAAGCTTATTTAATGGACGTGACTTGACTGGGTGGGGATTTCGGCCAACCTCTCCCAAAATGCTGAAGTCACGCAAGAATTGGCTTGGTCGGAATCCCGACACAGCACCAATTTGGCCAATTGTGGAAGCGCCAATCGCCTTCGATGGCGAAGTGTCCAGTCGCGATGGCCGATACGTTGCCAAGCACGGGCGATTGATTGTCACCACGCCTCCGGAAGGCCGTAAGATCCAGCAGCTGTGGACACAGCGAGAGTTTCCGAGCGATTTCACGCTAAAACTCGAATTCCGCGCGACGCCAAACGCCGATAGCGGAGTTTTCCTTCGCGAGCCGCAGTTGCAATGCCGCGATTATTTATTGGCTGGTCCCTACAAACAACTTAAAAACTATCAGCCAGGTGAGTGGAACGAGCTCGTGGTCACGGTTGAGGATTCGGTCGCGCACTGCACTTGCAACGGCGAAGTGATTGAAGCGGCGATGAAATTACCTACGACAGGCCCGATCGGATTGGAGGGCGATCGTGGACAGATCGAATATCGTCGAATCCGAATCAAGCCCGCACGTTGATATGACTTGTAGCTGAGGCATTGCCTAAGGTTTCCCAACCAAGAACAGTCGTGTTCCGGTGCGGATGACGAATCCATGAGGTGTTGGTGCGACACCATATTGGATTTCACCACCAAATCCTCCGCGACCGCCGCCACCACCATTGGCTGCTGATACCCATAAGCGATTTTCTGCAAGTACCTTTTTGTCTGGTCCTGCTTGCAAGACAGTGGTTGTTCCATCTTTGCCAAAGAAGTAGACGCGTTCTTTGATGCCAATCGGAGTCGCCCAATTGCTTTCCGCTAGCCGGCTCGTGTAGGCCGTTTCGCCAGTTTTGCCATCGATGCAATAAACCACACCAGCACGGTTGGTGTAGTAAGCGTAGCCTTCATGCATGATGGGTGAACCGAATGAACTTGTAGCTTGGGTATTCCGCCAAACCACGCTGGGGCTGTCAACGGAATCTGTGTTTGTCACCTGCATCAGCAAATTAGATTGTTTTGCCCCTTCAGTGTTCTCGCCGCCCCGTCCGGGCGAGGCTCCGATCAGGAATTGGCCATCACCAACGGGAAGTGGTGACGCAACCGTATTTCCGCCGACTTCATCGTTGCTCCAAAGTGCTTTGCCCGTTTTGGCATCATAGCCATCGACTGTTCCCGAAGCGGAAACAACAACCTGGGGTGTGCCGTTTACCATCACCATCATTGGTGAACTCCAAGCGGTGCGGCTTTCGCGATCTGTTTTCCAAACGGTCTCCCCAGTCTTTTTGTCAAATGCGGCGAGATACGCTGGCCCTTCGTTATCAGCCAAGACAAAAATCATATCGCCATGCTGGGTAAGGGATCCACCCAGCCCAAACCGTCCTTCATATCGTCCGTAATCTGCAATCAAATCACGCTGCCAACGCACCTCGCCGTTGGTGTCCAAGGAGATTAGATTTCCGCTTTCGAAAAAAGCTGTTACGCCACTCGAGTCGGCAACTGCGGTGGGAGCCGCACGGCTGGTGTAGAAATCATTCTTTACTTGCAAGCTGCTGGAGAATCGTTTTTGCCACTGTTCTTTGCCTGTTTCAAGATCATAACAACTAACAATATTCGTTTCCTTCATTTGACCATCTACAGCCGTGATGTAGATTCGATTGCCGACAAGGATTGGGCTTGATTGCCCGTGGCCGGGGAGTGTCGCGGTCCAAGCAATTGATTGCTCTGGTGACCACTTCAGCGGAGGATCAAAATCCAATGCGTCTTGTCTGGCTGCACCACCGAGGAATTCCGGCCAATCAGCGCAGACCACGAAGCAGGGAAATAACGCCAGAGATAATGTCAAACTAAGACGAAACATGAGGTTCTCTTTGGGGATAAGTATCAGCGTTCACTTTTCGGTAATGGGTGAGAAGCAATCCGCATCATTATTATTCTCGCGATAAAGGAATTGCGACCAGGCCGATCTCCAAATGCTAGTTCATTTTGTGCAAATTGTATGACGATGATTTGGCAATCGAGGGGGAATGGATTTATTTCATTGGCAATCATTTGGCTCGCTGTGTGTCTAGCAGCAAGTCCGGTTCATCCATTAAAAAGATTTCGACGATTTGGGTTCAGTGAATTTCTGGTCCTGTTCAATCACTTCTAGTAAAGCTTTTGAATCCAATCGGGTATCGGCTGGACTCGGCCGTCGCGGTCAACGACAGCCAAGGTGACATTCCCCTTAGCAAGGATTTCATCACTTCGTGAAGCGATGTACTCGTGCTCGATCTTGGCCATGGAGAGTTTCGCGAGTTTCGTATGAATGGTGAGGACATCGTCGTACCGCGCCGGTTTGGAGAAGCGACATTCTGCTTTGACAACCACGACAAACAGGCCCGACTCCTCCATTTGCCGATAATTCCCGCCTGACTGCCGAAATAGCTCCGTTCGTCCGATTTCGAAGTACGAAAAATACTTAGCGTGGTGTAGAAATCCCATCGGGTCTGCGTCTTCGTAGCGAACGCGTACCGTCGTCTCACATTCTTTCATGGTTTACTTCTTCGGCAAACTGGCTGGTGATATGGGGTAGCAGTTCGTTGCGGCTGATGCGGTTGGATTGTAAATCGGAATCGCGGCAAAGATTGCTCTAAGAAACCCCTGCGGGTCAAGTGAGCATTTGGACGTTCAGTTTATCCCGCAGGCACGATGCGGTGATGCCAATCTTTATCGATGCACCTGACGACAACCCGCATGGAAAGCTACTTTGCCAGAAACATGACATGGTAGAGGTGTTTGGTTGTGTCAGGATGTACTATGGTTCGCCACCGAGGCTAGACTAAGCCTGTATCTAAGCTTTCACCACCTTGGAGGTTGATTGATGGTTAGATTTGTGATGCACATGTCGTGAATCCCGGGCGATTGCAAGACGAGGCCATAATCATTGGTATGCGTGCCGATTCGTACCCTTTTGGTAAGCTGGCTAGCGGCAGAGGGACCACGACTATTCAGTCGTGCGCCGGATCTCCACCTAACAGATGCAGGCACAAAAAAAACGCTGTTTTTGGATGATTCCAAAAACAGCGTGATTTGCTTAGTACCGGAGGTGGGACTCGAACCCACACAGCCTTGCGGCCACCGGATTTTGAATCCGGCGCGTCTGCCAATTCCGCCACTCCGGCCTCGACAAAAAGCACAGTATATACAGCATTTTTTAATCTCAAAGAGGACATCGGCAAAAGAAAGCGAGCTTCTGTACGGCAAATGTACGGCGAAACCAAAGTTTCTTGCTGCTGACTTGGAGTACTCCCCTAAAACGGATACGCGTGCTATTTGCAGGATCTCACAAGGAGATCTCCGATGACCAGAAAGCGAAATCGACGAAAGCCTGAACAGATCGTAAAACTAATTCAGGAAGGCCAAGCGATGCTCGCGGCCGGTAAACCGGAAGCGGAAGTATTCCAGAGACTTGAGATCACTGAGTCCACCTGGCAGAGATGGAATCGTCAGTACGGCGGGATGAAGTCCGGTGAAGCAAAACGACTACGTGAGCTTGAGATAGAGAATCGGCGTCTCAAGGAGATGCTTGCTGAGGCTGAACTCGATATGCGTATTTTGAAGACAGCTCTAGAGGGAAACTACTAAGCCCGGCACAGCGACGCGAAGCAGTCATTTACGTTCAAAAGACTTACGTCGTATCGCAGCGTCGGGCATGTCAGACTTTGGGTCAACCTCTGATTACACAACGTTACCATCCAAAGCCGAAAGAAGACGAATCATCACTGATCAAGCGAATCCTAGAACTTGTCGTCGAGTTCCCACGATTCGGCTATCGTAGATTCACTCGTCTACTTCGAAGCGATGGCTGGAGAGTGAACGCTAAACGCGTCTATCGGCTTTGGCGTCAGGAGAGACTGAAAGTCCCGAAAAAGACGGTAAAGATAAGACGATTAGGTGGCAGCGAGGGCGGCATCGTACGCCGCCGTGCTGAACATAAAGATCACGTATGGTCGGTAGATTTCATCTTTGACCGAACAACCAATGGGGGTTCACTCAAGATGTTGGTGATCATTGACAAATTTACTCGTGAATGCATCGCCTTAGAAGTTAGCCGGAAGTTGAGCAGTGACGACTTTATCGATGTGCTGGTTGACTTGTTCGCGATTCGAGGAGTTCCAAAGTTCATTAGAAGCGACAACGGTCCGGAATTCATTGCACGTCGACTGCGTGGGTTCCTGAAATCGATCGATGTAGGCACGTCTTAGATCGAGCCGGGAAGCCCTTGGCAGAATGGTTACGTCGAGAGCTTCAACAGCAAGTTCCGAGACGAATGCCTGAACTGCGAAGAATTCCCGACCGTGCAGGAAGCATGCGTGACCATTGAGCAATGGAGGCAAAGCTACAACCATCGACGACCACACAGTTCGCTCGATGGCCTTACCCCGGCGGCATTCGCATCTCGCTGTGCCGCTTTGACTCCAGTCGCTGCGCTCCCTACCTTAAAGCGGCACAGCGACGTGGAAACAATTACCCAACCCATTCCTTCATAAGCATATGTCGAAGAATTGGGGGCACTTCAGGGTCTCAGGCAACGTTGAATAGAAATCGTTCGAAAACCTTTCTAGGGATTGTGTTCCCGCAAAGCTACCAAAAGCCACCAATCTCGATATTGTCAATGTCATGCCAATTTTTCGAAACCAAGAATTCTCTTCTCGCCTTCTACCACGCTCGTTGGAGTCCTTCCAAAACTTCTTTTTCTTTCCGATTTGTAGAATGCGCTTACTGCATATGAAAGCGACACTGCCCGAATTTGCCGTCTGATTCAAAGACGCCACGCCCCCCAAATCGGCGGCAGCATTGGCAAAAGCAATCTGGTAGACTTGATCAGTGTTCGGGAATGGTGATGCCATCCGATGATGCCATCTGACACGACTTTCCGACAGCGTGATGCCCCAACCTGAGACAACTCGAGTAGATATTGGCCAAGGTTGATGAGCTTGTATTATGTATCCGTAGCGGTAAGTTGAAGCTCAGTAAACCTGTCGCGACTCGAGTGAAACCAGCTTGGACTGTGTTGAAACTCCCAAAGCCCTGCCATCTCGAAAGTAGTCCCCGCAGCCAATGGAAATACCGAGCATGAACTACCATGGAAATTTCAAGTCTTTCCCTGAAGGCCTGATCGGTTTCATCATCCTCATCGCCCCACTTGCGATGCCGGGTCGAACGGCCAACGCACAGCAGGGTGTGGTCACTCAAGCTCATGCAACACAGATTCTGAACCCCGAAACTGACGGTAAGCAGTCAGATGAAGATGACGAGATTTGCCGTCTGGTGATCAAAGTCGATTTCCCCAAGACCGACAATCAGGCATCTTCCCGTTTGCGAGCTGATATCAAGGATGGTTTGTTTGCGGATTATGCCATTAGCGAAACACGTAACAAGAGGCTGCGAAAATACCCAAAAATCAGTGTTCCATCCGGGCGAAATCGATATCGTGTCTGGTACGGCTACTCCACGAGGATCCGGGACGCAGTCCTGAAAAGTGCATCTACATATTCAGGTGTAAAACGGAAAAAAAAATCCGCAATTGCCCCCGTTGCCTTTCTGGAAGAATCCAAGACTGTTGAAAGCGACAAAGAGACAGCGTACCCGCACCGTACAAGCTGGTGGACAGTCGCAAAACGTTACCCAGATCGGGAAGGAATGGTCAAGCACCTTTCCTCGGGCCAACACAAAGGAACGTTCGATCTTGATTGGCTGAATTCTTTAACCCGAGATGAGCTTCACGCTTTGCACTCGGATGACCACGAGAAAAAAATCGACTGGGACTACGCTGTCCGAGCGACCCAGCCTAAGGTTGCTGGCACGACACCAGCCAAGTGAGGCATGCCAGACGGCCATCGACGGAAAATTAAACTCTGAGAGAATCGGTATCCCGCATGATTGACAGGCAGATCTCGCCCGACATGAAATATTTCATCTCGATTGAAATGGCGTGGATGAACAGTCGTGTGCCCTTTGGCACTTTGGGCATATAATCCGAAACGACTCCTTCGCAGCGGGTTTCTTGGCTGGTTGGCTGGCCACTGGTTGCTTTTTCGGTGGGCTGACTACCCGTCAGTCTTTGCACCAGGTTGAGCGAGAGGGCCGGGGTTGATAACGCGGCTGTGTTCTGGAGCTGAGGCGTAGCCGAAGCCGGAAGAACACAGCCGGCCGCGTATGCGGCAGGGATTTGATAGTCCAATGAACTGCGTATGCGGTGATGGTTGTAGTCGAGTCGCCAGCGATCAATCACCCAGCATGCTTCCTCGAAGCTCAAGAAGATTCCAAGGTTTAGCAACTCGTCGCGAAGCGTTCCATTGAACGATTCGACATAGCCGTTCTCCCAAGGTCTGCCCATGGCGATGAACAGTGTTTTGACATTAGCTGCTTTGAGCCAACGGCAGATTACCTTGGATACTAACTCTGGGCCGTTGTTACTGCGAATGTGTTCGGGCGTGCCGCGTACGGCGAACAGGTGCTGCAACACACCCATCACATCTTGAGCGGTAAACGAACGCCCTACTTCTATCGCCAGGCATTCTCGCGTTTACTCTTCGATCACTACCAGCAACCGAATTTGACGACCATCCTCGGTCCGATCCGTTACAAAGTCTTATGATCACACATGGTCCTTGTATCGGGCACGGTGACGCACGCAACCATTCTCACTCCCGCCAGGGAATCGTCGTTTAAGCCGCTGTTTTCGCGCGACTTGCATCGGCTCTCGCTTCCAAAGTCGATGGACACGTTTCTCATTCACTGCCCAACCTCGCTGCGTCATCAACTGATCAATGCGTCCCGATCCGAAACGTGGACGTTGACGAGCCAGTGAACGCATCTCGCGCAGTAGGCCTGGTTCATCGTCCGTCCGACGCGATTGATTCCGCTGGGTGTTGCGTGGTTGACCTAGAACGCGGTACGAACGATGTTCCGAGATTCTTTCTGGCCCCAAACCGCTACGCACGGTAGATACCGTGCGTCGACGACGTTCAGGGCTTACCAGTTTCCCTAAGCGGCCTCCTTGAGAATCTTCATGTCCAGAGCTTGCTCGGCGACCATCTTCTTCAGCCTTCCGTTCTCTTTTTCCAGAGCTTTCAGCTGTTTAGCCATCTCCGGTTTCATGCCACCATACTTCTGCCGCCAGCGATAATACGTCTGTTCGGTGACTTCTAGCAACTTGCAAATTTCGGGCACCTTCTTGCCCTTACCAAATTCCACGTCGGCTTTACGAAGTTTGGCAACGATCTGATCCACTGTGTGACGTTTCTGAGGCATTCTGAAAGTCTTTTCCGAGCGGTACGCCCGAGCAAGATTCTCTCACTCAAAATGGTACAATTCTATGGGAGAGGTCAGCCATCAATTTGACCAAGATGCCAATCCCAGCTGCGCGTGGATGTTTACCCATCAGGCCCGCCACTGCAAAATTTACAGCATCAGCATCGCATCGCCGTAACTGTAAAACCGATATTCTTGC
>JAYZAR010000428.1:0-9446 GCA_036339635.1 Planctomycetota bacterium
GGATCACCCAAAATTTCCTGCAACCCTTGCGTGGCGCCGCGATGCAGGTCTGTGGAAAACGGATTGAGGTTCAGCTGTCACTGTTCCAGTCACCAGCCGAACAATCCGAATTGCCGTTGGACTCCGAACAAAATCCGAACCGACAGCCATCGAATCAACAGCCATCGAATCAACAGCCTGCTAAGCAGAAGCGATCGGGCCCCAATCCCCGTTCATCAACACCGCGCAAACACCGTGGTCCACGGCGTCTATCGAGTCTCGTCCGCGAGGAGTCCCATGCGGAACAGGCCCGCCAGCGGCGACCCGCACAATTACAACTTCCCGCGTGCGAATCTGATCAAATCGGCCAACCTGTCGCAGGGGCAAAAAGAACAACTGCGAAAGACCAGGCGTCTCCCGCGGCGTTGACAGGCCCCGCTTTGCAAAGCCATTCACCTACCGCAGACTTTGCCACGAATCGACTTTCAGCGGCCAACTTTGTCGCTGGCATCTGTAATCAATTGGCTTACACGGCAATGGGCATGGTCTGCCAAACCCCGACGACAGCGAGTCCATTGTTTCTCTGCGGTCCAACGGGAACTGGCAAAACGCACCTGTTATCCGCGATCGCCGAACAGTTTCGACGACGACATCGCATGCGGCGGGTGATGCAATTATCGGCTGAACAATTCACTAATGATTTCATCACTTCGGTGGGTAACAGCGGGATCACCGCGTTCCGCAGACGCTATCGTGAGGTGGATGCTTTATTGATCGACGACGTGCAATTTCTAGGGGCTAAAAAAGCGACACTCCGAGAGATGCTTTACACCGTCGAAACACTCGCCACCGCTGGCCGGCCACTGATTTTCTCGGGCCTACACGCACCAACGGAAATCCAGGGACTATCCAGAGAATTGGCCGGCCGCATGGCGGCTGGATTGGTGTGTGGTATCCAGCCTCTGGATACCGCAACGAGGAAAACAATCTTACGACGATGGTTCGAAGCACGCTGCAAATTCCCAGTCACAAACGCAATGCTCGAACAGATCAATGCGACCTTACAAGGAGACGGGCGGGTACTGAGCGGCGTCGTCAACGTCGTCAATACGTTGCAGCGTATGTTTGGTCGCAATCCAACCATGGAAGAATTGCGGAAGCATGCGGGAGGTTTACTGCGTTCGGCTGCCCCGGTCGCAAATCTCAATGTCATCGAGGCGGCAGTCTGCCAAGCATTTCAACTCGAACCGGCAACGCTTCGGGGCGGATCTCAAACCCGCGCGGTAACTGAACCGAGGATGCTGGCGATGTATCTGTCGCGACAATTGACCTCGTCAGCTTACTCACAAATCGCAACTCACTTTGGTGGCAGGTCGCACAGCACCGCGATTTCGGCGGAAAACAACGTTAAGTCCTGGCTCGCATCCGGAAAATCAATCGGCCGCGGAGCCGCTGCGATTTCCGTTCGCGAAGCCATCGACCGAATCGAAGGTCTGATGCGAAGCGGCTAGCTGGCTTGCGTCTGCCGCCCAAAGGCGACAAACTCAGCAGGGCCCGATTAAACCCCCAAAATTCGTTGGCGAGCCCCAGAACTGGTAGACCGTGCACGCCTGAAGATTGTTTGTTTGGGAGTAACGAATGCACAATTTACTCTGAACCGCACGACGGCTTTCCTCTTGGCTACCAAGGTCCACCCTTGGAAAGGGGTTACCCCAACCAGCCTGAGTACCTGAGTATCTGGTTCATTTGCGATTGACCCAGACCCCGCGATCCCGAGCATCAATGACGCACGCTAGCGACGGCTTGGCGTCTTCAACCCATCCAACTCAGTTCGAAGTCCAACCCAGTTCAAAATTCACCGAAAATTACATTCACCATATCCACGGACTGGAATTCCATGCCGGACGATCAGAAATTTGCAAGGAAGAAAAAGAAAGAGCCTAGCGCTGCGGAAATCCTTGCTCGCCAGCCGCCATTTGATCTTGATGCCGAGATGGGAGTCATCGGAAGCATCCTACTCTTTCCCGAAGCATGCGATGAAATCGCGTCGTTAAAAGCGGACGATTTCTACGACGACAAGAACCGCAAGATTTACGAAGTCTTGCGGGACATGCACGACAGCGGTGACAAAATCGACATCACCTTGCTGGTGTCGCGTTTGCGAACCCAAGACGATTACGACAAAGTTGGCGGCGCAGCCTATTTAGCTGAGCTGTCCTCCTCGGTTGCCAACGCCGCACACATCGTTTACTACGCCGATATCGTCTGCGAGAAAGCGATCTATCGCAAGTTGATTCAATCGAGCACTGAGGTATTAACGTCGGCGTATCAACAAGAATCGTCGGCGAAGGAACTCTGCGCGCAGGCAGAGCAAAAAGTCTTTGCAATCATGGACGGTCGCAGCAGTCAATCGGTCTTGACCATGAGCGACGTACTGCACCAAGCAATGGACCGGATGGAAGCGAGGCTCCGAGATGAGGAACTGGAAGGGTCTGCTGAGTCGGGCTTCACCCGGTTTGATGAGATGACCGGTGGAATGCACAACGGCGAGCTACTAATTTTGGCTGCACGTCCCTCGATGGGAAAGACTGCGCTCGCCATGAACATCGGCGAACATGTCGCCATCCAACAGCAACTACCCGTGCTATTTGTCTCGCTGGAAATGTCAGGGATCGAATTGGCCGACCGAATGTTATGCTCACTCGCAAGAGTCAATGGACATCGACTCCGAAACGGAACAATCTCGGCCGACGATCGTGATCGCTTAATGCGCAAAGCAAACGAAATCAGCCAAGCCCCTTTGTTCGTCGACGATTCCCCCAGTCGCACCGTCAGCGAGATCGCTGCCGCAGCCCGCCGAATTAAACGCCGCGAAGAGGCGCTCGGCCTGATCATCATCGATTACTTGCAGCTGATCGAACCAGACAATTCGCGTGACCCCCGTCAGGAACAGGTCGCTAAAATTGCTCGACGCTTAAAAGGTCTCGCACGTGAATTGGAAGTGCCATTGCTTTGTCTTTCTCAGCTAAATCGTCAGGCCGAGGACAGCAAGGATCACCGCCCCAAATTAAGCCACCTCCGAGAGTCAGGTGCTATCGAGCAGGATGCGGACGTTGTGCTGTTTGTACATCGCGAAGAATACTATCACCGTGGCGACGATCGCGCCCAATTCGCGGGCCAAGCAGAGATCATCATCTCCAAACAACGAAACGGACCAATCGGTGATGTCGAATTGACATGGGAAGCTGACTTCACACGGTTCAGCGACCGAGCGCCGGACCGTCATAGCGAATTCGATGAGTATGCTGAGTTCAGCAGCCCCGGTGGCTTCTAGCAACCGACAAGTAGACAATTAACACCGATTAAACCGACGCAAGGATTTTTCCGCGAGCCTTCAAAATGAACGCTCGCGTTTGACATCTTTAATGAACTGACCAAGCCTGGCAAACTGACGAAACACAACAGGCCAGGAACCTTGAGCAATCGACGTCGCCCGGGCGAAACAGGCAGCCTAGAGGCCTTTCATGCCGATGGATTCGACCTTCTCTGGCAACTGCGTCGGCTTGCCATTTCTTTAACTCACGTTGAAGTCAAATTCTGCCGATCATTACGATTGTATCGATCTCACCTCCCCGATAGCGGTCTCCAGCGATGCAATCGAACGATCAGTCTTATACAGCACCCCCTTTCCCCGCATTTCCGTGCATCTCACGCTACATCCCTTTGGGAAGCGTCGAAGAAGCGTTTTCGCGGATCTGCCTGAGCATCGACACGCGTGAAACAATCTCACTAATTGTGGGCCCGCCGGGCACCGGCAAATCTTTGATCTGCCGTCTACTGGCGGAGCGATACAACCAAGATTTGAATGTCGTGCTTCTCGGTGAAACCCCCATCGAATCACGACAGGATTTGCTGACTAATCTGTTGCACAAACTGCAGATCGATTCAGCCCCGAGTGTCGATCCACACCTCGCACTGAATGATTTCCTTTGCGGAAAACACGCAGACGGACGCGGCCTGTTAATCTTGGTCGACGAGGCCCAATCGTTGACAAGTGAAGTCATCGAAGCAATCCGGATGGTCACCAACATCATGCGTGAGGGCGAACCCTGCGTCCGTGCTGTGCTTTCTGGCGGCATGAAATTCGATGAAATGCTTATCGATGCCTCAATGGATTCGTTTGCACAGCGAATCGCGACCCGGTGCTATTTGCACGCAATGAATGCCGAAGAGACGCGGCAGTATATCTGCGACACGATCCAATCCTGTGGTTCTGAACCTGCCGAAACAATCACCAGCGAAGCGTTGGCGGCCGTACACCATGCGTGTAGCGGGATTCCAAGGTTAATCAACCAAATGCTCACCCAGGCGATCGACTGCGCAGCAGAATTCGACGAGACTCTGATCGATGAGACGGTCATTGATCGAGCCTGGGCCAAGCTGCAACAACTCCCCAGTCCAATCGTCAATGATCCCAAAGTCGCGTCTCAAACAGCTGCGATCGAATTCGCCGAACTAGATTCCGCCATTGAATTTGACCACGCGCCCGCAACATTTGAACAGTCGGCCGCGACAGACACAGAGATCGAGACTCAGCCAGAAAACGATTTCCCAACCGCACCCCACTCAGATACGGAAGTGGAATGGGAATCAAACAGACAAGTCACCAGCGGCAAAAGCGACGTGTGCGATGGCTTCGTGAATTTGGGATTGGCTGAAGCCTCCGACGAAGCTGACGCTTCAGCAACTGCTGACGCTTCAGCAAATGCTGGGGTTTCAGCAACTGACGGTGTTCTTTCCAGCATGGGTGAATTCGACCAGCTAGCCGAAGAACGGTTGGTCACACAGGGCCTCAATGAATCCGATGTGACTTCCCCAACCAACGGCGAATTCGAGTTCCCTGGCCTCGATCCTCGCCAATCAGACATTGACATCATCAGTGCCCCTGAAAACGATCGCCTAGAATTCGAGACACCACAGGGAATTCGCCCCACGATCTCGGCGAAACAATTATTCGGCGAGTTTGACGAAGAGGAAGAAATCACGGTCGGCCATGGTGTCCCACATCACGCAAACCCCGCACCGGTCCCAAAACAGAATGTCAAATCACAGGCCCCTGACGCTGATGAATCGCTCGGAACCTGTAAGCCACGCCCCACCGAGTCCGAAGCCAAAGATCAGGTACCGCCGGCCATCTGTGCCGACACAACAATCGAATCATCGGCCAAATTAAAGTTTGTCAATCTGGCCAGCATGGATGATCAGGGTGCTGAGATTTCGAGCATCGAAGCCGCATATTACGGCACCTCGCCCTGCGGATGCGGGTTCACCAAGTCAGAAATGGAGTTAGAGGAAGCCTTGCATCAGGAAATCATCGGCATGGGGCAGGTGACCGATTCTGCATTGACCAAGCTAACTGACGGTTCAACCGACCAGACCGACGACTCCTTGGAAGGTCCGGAACACCACTCCATACAAAATTGGGCCGATACCCCTCCGGACCAGCTCGTTGATCTCAAACCGGCGTCCGAGGGCGATGCTGACGATTTGGTGAACGATTATGTCGTCGTTACAGGGCACGGTGAGTTGCCAATTCAACCCAGTGCATCGAACTCGATGGATATCGAAGCGATACCAACACTGCGAGTAACCGAGCCCGGTCCGCAGGAACAGCCTGAGTTCAGCGATGATGCGAAGCTTTGCTCGACAACTAATGCTCCGTTCGTCCGTGACGACAGCGATCTGCTAATCATCGAAGATGAATTGAACCTACGCCACGTCGATGCAGCAAACCGTCGCGATCCGAAAGATAAGACCATTTCGGTCGACTTCCAATCAATGCTTTCTCGAATGCGTAGCGGAACTAAATGATTGCGGTCGCTGAATCGGTGGAATCTTCTTTCTCCCCTCCGCTTGACCTTTTGTCCACGCAGTTGGTGCGTTTGAGTGAACAACGGGGGTCAACCCCTGTTTTGATCACACCACCCCATCTCACTCTGCGAAACAGATTTTTTGTTGAGTTGGTCAAATCGCTTGCGACAATCACAAACCGCCCCATTCGAATTGATTGGTATCGGCCCGTGCCGTCAGTCTCCAGTGTGGTTACGGACTTATTCGCGAACTGGCGGGTGGTGTGCACCAATCGTTCGATTGGATCGGTTGCGGGTCCAGCACATAAGCTCGGGATGATGCAAATTACGGCATCGCTTAGTCGCCCAGGCGGTATTCATCGAGACTTGGTAGTTGGTTGGTGCAATGCTCCCTTACCGTTGCCACCATGGGCGACTCCAATCGAGTTGAGCAGCTAATCGAAAGCATACTTGTAGCCATTATTTCGTTGGCTTTTCCTTTCGGGCTAGTTCACCTGCTGGTTCCTCCCTGACAGGCAAATAACGGCTAAAGCGAACACCGCCAACTGACACGGCACGCCGAAGCCCCTACAATCATTATCTTCTCATTTCTCACCAATAGAAAGTGAAGTTTGATTGTGACCGAAAGCGTGATCACCCCAGAATCGACGAAAATTGGTTGGATTGGCACGGGCGTGATGGGCCGCAGTATGTGCGGCCACCTACTCGCCGCCGGCTACCGTGCGACCGTCTTTAATCGCACTCGATCGAAACTTGACGATCTTGTTGCGATTGGTGCCACCGTGGTCGACAGCCCCAAGCAAGTTGCCGAACAAAGCGATGTGGTATTTACCATCGTTGGCTTCCCACATGATGTTGAACAGGTCATCCTTGGCGATAACGGGGTTCTAGCGGGATGCCGTAGCGGAATGACGATCGTTGATATGACAACCAGTCAACCTTCTTTGGCAGAACGAATTGCACAAGAAGCGGCTGGTCGCGGTGTTAACGCCATCGATGCGCCCGTAAGCGGTGGTGACACCGGTGCAAGAAATGCCGCTCTGTCAATCATGGTAGGTGGTGACGCCGCCGCCGTCGCTCGAATTGATCCACTACTACAACTGCTGGGCAAGACCGTTGTACATCAAGGGCCAGCGGGTTGTGGTCAACACACCAAGATGGTGAACCAGACTTTAATTGCTTCCGGCATGATCGCAGTTTGCGAAGGCTTACTTTACGCCACGAAAGTGGGTCTCGATTTACCTACGGTCCTACAAAGTGTTTCATCAGGCGCAGCCGGCAGTTGGTCACTTTCGAATCTTGCGCCAAGAATGATCGATGGTGATTTCGACCCTGGTTTTTTTGTCGAACACTTCATCAAGGATATGAAGATCGCGCTCGATGAAGCTGCCACCATGAATCTTGCCCTACCCGGTCTAGCGCTCGCCCATCAGCTCTACCAGGCAGTCTCTGCCCAGGGACACGCAAAGGACGGAACACAAGCATTAATGCTCGCACTCGCCGAATTGAATCGGGTCGACTGGAAGGCAACGATGCAATGAACCGTTACCGAATGCGATTTGCTCCAAAAGTATGGAAACCAGCTTTAAGCCCGAAATTGGTTGACTGGCTAAGACCGTTGCGCCGCAAGCAGCAAATTCGTGACGTTCAATTAGATCGCGTCGACGTCATTGGTCAACAATTTGTTCGTGACGCATTGGATTCAGGTTCTGGCGTGATGATCATGCCAAACCATCCCAGCCATGCAGATCCCTTCGCGATTTATGCTGCGGCCGATGTGATCGGCACTAAATTACATGTGATGGCGACATGGCATGTTTTTGACAAGAAGTCACGACTTGTTCAGTGGATTTTAAGAAAGCACGGTTGTTTCAGCGTCGACCGCGAAGCAAATGACATTGCCGCGTTCCGTCTCGCGACAAATCTGCTGCGTGACAAACAACAACCGCTTGTCATTTTCCCCGAAGGCGAAATCTATCATTGCAATGATCGCGTAACTCCGTTTCGTGAGGGTGCCTCTGCGATCGCTGTGGCCGCCGCGCGGAAGAGTGAACGCCCGATCGTTTGCATCCCCTGCGCAATTCGCTACCGTTACGAAGATGATCCAACCGACAAATTGCTTGAGACCATGGGGCAACTTGAAGAATCGATTTTTTGGCGACGCAGAGTCGAGCGACCGCTTGAAAAACGGATCTACGACTTCGCGGAAGCACTACTAGCGGTCAAGGAATTGGAGTACTACGGCGAAACAAAGCATGGGAAGTTACCTGAACGGATCCAAATGCTTGGTGATTTTATTCTCGAGCACGTGGAGCAACGGCAAGATTTAAAAGGCGGAAGCAAAAGCCTTCCAGAACGCGTCAAAGCAGCCCGTCAAGCAATCATTGTAAAATTGAGTGAGGAAAGCCTATCACCTGAAGGGAAAACACAGCTTCACGACGATCTCGAAGACTTGTTCCTCGTCGTTCAATCTTTCAGCTACCCCGGCAACTACGTGACCGCAAAACCATCCATTGAACGGATTGCCGAAACACTTGATAAATTCGAAGAGGACGTGCTGCAACAATCGACTGCCAGTGTCAAAGCTCGACGAAGCGCCAGAGTCTGCTTCGGTAAACCGATCGAAGTAATTGGTGACAAAAAGGTCAAAGGGCAAACCGGCACGATAACCATGCGAATTGAACAGGCTGTGCAGAAAATGCTCGATGAGGATGCGCATTATCAGCCGGACGCCAGCGCAGGCGAAACCGCTGTCGTTTAGTCGACAGTCTCAACCGAAACTGGGTACCGGGATGAGAATTTCATGCTCGTTCGTCGTAAACACAGTTGGTAAACGTTCGGCGATTCGGTTCCCTCAGGAAGGAATTGCACGCGAAAACAACGAGGTACCATGTTTGATCAACCGACAAATCAGCCGGATTTGACGGTAAATCGTCGCAGCGCGGGGCATGCTTGGAATCGCCGCGATAAACTGTGCATCCGGCGAAGATGACCGAGCCGACATAGAAAATCGGCCCGTATGTGAACGTAAATCCGCCATAGCGAGACCTCAAATTTGTTTCACTTGTTACTGCTTTTGACCATTTACTTGCTGGTAATGGTCGCTGTTTACTGGTGCAAACCTGCCTGGGGTTTCTGGTGTGTTTCGATCTCTTTCCCAGTGCTGCTTGTGCTGGTCATTGGACTCTGGCCCGTCATTTTCCCTCTACAGAACCGGGGCCAGCGTGAAAATAACAATGGGCGACCAAGAGATTCGATTGCCACTGCTCCTCCGGGACAGTCAACGCGTCCCAACAGCGGACAACCGAGCTTGCGGGCAAACGAAACTGCTCCGATCACCCAAGCTAGTTTCGAGCCATTCCGTCCCATCGAACGCAAGTCCGATGGCTATGTTCAAGCTGAAGCCTGTCGAGAATGCCACCCCGGCAATTACGAGTCGTGGCACGACTCCTACCACCGCACGATGACGCAACTTGCAGATCCAGCGATTGTGATGGGGAAGTTCGAAGGCCAAACAGTCAAAACTGGTGATGCCTCCTACCGTCTTTTTGAAAAAGATGAGGTTTGCTGGGGAGAGTTACCTACCCGAATACTGAC
>JAYZAR010000429.1:0-4444 GCA_036339635.1 Planctomycetota bacterium
GCGTCGGCGGGGATTGCCTCTTGTCGAAACTGGTCAGCCAATGCACCTTCACATCTGGCAACTGGCGTTTGCATTCAGTGGCCGTTGCTTCGTCGAAGGTAATGATCAGCAATTGGATATCATCTGTATTGCCTCGCTTGAGCGCTTCGACCAACACAGGAACGATCTTCAATTTTGATTTCAACTCGATGACAAATGTCTTCCCGGCCGGGACACACGCAAGCACTTGATCAAACGTCGGGATCGACTCCCCCTGAAACTGCGAACCTTTCCAGGCACCATATTCAAGTTCGCGGAGTTGCTTGAGCGTCGATTTCTCGACCATTAGCTTGCGCCCCGCTGTCTTCATTGTGTCGGCATCGTGAATGCAGACAATTTGATTGTCGGCCGTTAGATAAAAATCACCCTCGATTCCGCTACTTCCCTGCTGCCAAGCCAAATCGAAAGCAGCCATCGTATTCTCGGGTGCATCATGCGAGGCACCACGATGCGCGACAATCATCTGCCCCTGAGCACCCGAACGGGTGAGCCCCATCACGGCAAAAAAAAGAACAACTCGCAAAGTAATACCAGGCATCAATTCACCAATTCGGGATGGTGTAAACTAGCGGGCAGACGCTGATGGGGTGCGCTCCACCCTTTTGAAAGCGTAATCCGGCAGCATCCAAACTCATTACCGACACTGAAAGATCCCATGTTGCACCGTTCATGGCAAGTCATCGCCTGCTGGGGCGTATTGATGACGACAGCAATTGCAGCAAATACAGCTCCTAACGTGCTGTGGATTTCATGTGAGGATATCAGCCCTCACCTTGGCTGCTATGGCGATCCGCATGCGATCACCCCCAACCTGGATACGCTAGCCAGCGAAGGGGTCCGCTACACAAACGCCTTCACTGCCGCTGGCGTCTGTGCGCCCAACCGCTCGTCAATCATCACGGGGATGTACCAAAACAGCATTGGCACGCATCACATGCGTTGCAATGCGATGCTGCCGAAATGGCTAAAGCCATTCCCAATGCTGATGAAGCAAGCTGGATATTACTGCACAAACAACAGCAAAACCGATTACCAGTTTCGCGAACCTTCGGCCCGAACGATCTGGAACGACTCAGGCAGTAAGGCACATTGGAAAAAGCGAACGAAAGGCCAGCCCTTCTTTGCGGTCTTCAATTTCACCGGATGCCACGAAAGTGGTATCGCAAACGAAGGCAAGTACCGGTCAGTTACCAAAGACTTGACGGCTGCGGAGCGACAGGATCCCGCAGAATTAACCACGCTTCCTCCCTACTATCCGGACACGCCGGTGACGCGAGAAGACTGGAAACGCAATTACGAACTGATTACCGCAATGGATACGTGGGCCGGAAATTTGATTGACGAGCTAAAAGAGGCCGATTTGTACGAGAACACGATCATCTTTTTCTGGTCCGATCACGGTGTTGGACTGCCTCGCGCAAAACGCTGGCTTTACGATTCGGGAACAAGTATCCCCCTAATTGTTCGCATTCCCAAATCACTTCGAGATGACGGTCAAGGCAAACCGAACACCTTCGATGACCGCTTGGTTTGTTCCGTCGATTTTGCCCCAACCGTCTTGAACCTCGCTGGAGTCTCGATCCCAAACAAGCTACAAGGGCAACCGTTTCTCGGAACGAACCTACCACCGAAACGCAAGTACGTATACGGTGCCCGCGACCGCATGGATGAACGCTATGACATCATCCGAACCGTACGCGACCAGCGTTTTCGATACGTGCGAAATTTCGAGCCACTTAAGCCGTATTACCAATATATGAACACCCCGGAAAAGGGTGCGACGATGATCGAAATTCGTCGCGCCGAGCACTCGGGCAACCTCACTGAAACGATGGCAGTCTTCAGCGCAGCGACTAAACCAGCAGAAGAACTATACGACTTGGAAAATGACCTTCACGAAATCCATAATCTCGCCAACAATCCTGAGCACGCGGACAAACTAGCGGAAATGCGAACTGCATTAAAAGCTTGGCAAAATGAAATTGGTGATGTTGGCTTGATCCCTGAGGCAGAAATCGAAATCGAAGAAAAGCAAGCCGGTTCTCGGTACGATATCCTGCACGACCGTCCGGACTCCGCCCAACTGTTAGAACGTTTAGTCACAATTGCCACCAAAGCCTCTAACGGCCCCGATCAATTGGACGATTTGCTTACCGGCCTGCAAGATGAGAATGCATCCGTTCGATACTGGAGCGCCACCGGAATCGGGAATATTGGGCCCGATGTCGCTACAGTGCAAGCCGCCAACCAAACCCGAGCTGCAATCAAACGCTGCTTGACAGACACCTCGCCCAGTGTGCGAATCGCTGCGGCTCGGGCGATGGCGCGACTGGGAAACCCCACTGCCGCCATCAAAGTCCTGCAGCAGGAACTGGTCAGCGAGCATCAATGGGGCCGCCTTGCCGCGGCCATTGTGCTTGACGAAATGGACGATGAAGCAAAATCGGCGACTGACGCATTGCAGGATGCCCTCAAAGACCAGCCAAACAAGTACATTGTGCGGGTCGCCAATCGAGCACTCAATGAAATGCAGGGTACGAACAACCAGGTCCCCTGACTCGTATTAGCAAACTGCGAAATAATGTCCCGCAGACACCCGAACGAATCCCCGTATTTTCTCTATAAGGCACGGCATGTTTTCTAAGTTGCACGCTCCGACCCAAGCGTTGGGACTGGCCTTGGCACTCGCCTCTCTCAGCGCCGTCTCCTGTGGTCCAACGCAAAGAACCGGCCCCAGCGTCATTGACGCCGATGCCCCAACCGAGTTCACGGTGACTGAATCGGGGCTTAAGTACCGAATCCTTCGCAAAAGCGATGGGCAGCGACCCACCGCAAACAACCAAGTCACGGTCGACTACGCCGGCTGGCTGGACGATGGATCGATTTTTGATTCGTCCTACGATCGCTCGCAGCCAGCGACTTTTGGCCTGCGGAGCGTGATCGCTGGCTGGTCAGAAGGAATGCAACTGATCGGTAAAGGTGGGATGATCGAGTTGGAAATCCCCTCTGAATTGGGCTACGGTGAAGCCGGCAGTCCACCCAAGATTCCACCCGACAGCACGTTGCACTTCAAAATCGAACTACTCGACGTGAAATGATTTGCCAAGCACGAGGTGCCATTGGCCGGAGAGTCCTTTCCGATTCATCAAGTCGCATTTCCAAGTCCGACTGGACACATGTTCGTTCGTGCTGAGCCATAATGAATTTGTTGGAGCACCGACAGTTCTGGTTGAAACGGCGACCATTTTTGTTTGCAAGAGCGAAATTCTGATCCGAGGAGCACGGAAAATCACTAACGCGGTTTCCAGATTAGAACCTCACCTTTCCCCGGAACCGCCCTGTCCCCGCAATACCGCTCGTACCCTCCCTCGGAAACATCGAAGGGCAACTCAGTACCAAGCTTGGCCAACCGACCGGCCAACACGTTAGCAAACGTCGGGTTATAGGTACCGCTGTAAGCAAAGGTCGGCATCAACTGAAGATCCTTCAGCGAGATGATGGTCCCACGCTGCATCCAGGCGCCCGTGCGAATCTCGGCTCCCTGTCGCAGCAGAATTGTGCCGCCTTTCATCTGCAGTCCGACAAAATCACCAGCGCGGCCACCCGCCACGATTAACCCTCGCTTCATCCGCATGCCGGTTTCAATCCCAACGGCTCCATCGACAAAAATGCTGCCGCCCCGCATACCGACGAGACTTCCTCGGTAAGCCGCACCAACTTGTTGCCCAGCCCGACCATGAATGCGAATCCGACCTCCACGCATTTCGCCACCCAGCCAATCGCCCGCGTTGCCGAAGACTTCGATCTCGCCTCCAGACATCTGGGCGCCTAGATGCATGCCGGTATCACCGTGGATCGTGATCGTGCCGCGACTCATTTGTCGGCCAAGATGCCGAACGCGTCCCAAGTCACCATGCAGTTCAATCGTATCACTTTGCTCGCCATCAACTTGAAAGAATTCGTCAACGCGAACTTGGCGTTTTCCGTGGTACAGTACGGCAGCGCGAATCTGGTCATTGGTAAGTTCAACCAGGCGGTCCGGCGTCAAGCATTCCGCCTCCAGTGGCACGGTCGGCTGTTGGATTATTTTCAGCGTGATCATGCGTTCTGGTCACTGTTGCGGCTTACAGTCTTGAAGGTGCGGGTTTTCGATCCGCTCCATCTCAACAGGATAATTTTTGAAGGACATACAGTATCGATCCTCGAACAGAGGCTGCAGAAAGTCATCGGTTCCTGGATCAAAGGATGGTTTAATGACGTATTCACGACCATCAGGGGTTTCGCGAATGTCACCTTCCTCGATGACAATTTCGCCACCTTTGATGACATAACGGGGATGCCCAAACATCTCCGCAATGTTCACGCTGCGGTTGTAAATCACAACATCGGCGTCCGCACCGATTCC
>JAYZAR010000430.1:0-9541 GCA_036339635.1 Planctomycetota bacterium
CTACGCAGCCATTCGCGGCGGCTCCGCCAACAACCGGTTTTGGTGCGCTTCCACCCGGATCGAACATGGGACCGCCACCGACCTCTGGGTTCGGTGCGCTACCGCCTGTTTCGAACATGGGCCCGCCACCAGGCACTTCGAGTTTCGATCCCTATGCGACAGGTGGCTCCTCGCAAATAGGGACGGCTCCAATGCCTGCTAATTCTGGCTTCAATGGGGCTCCAACAACCGGCGTCACTTCAATGGGGGTGCCGACAGCGGTTCCTCCTCTTGGAAGTCCGGGAGCGATTCCGCCGGCTCCACCGGGCGGAAGCCTGTTTAGTCAAATTTTTTCCGGTTCGAGTTACAGCACGGCTGACGCATTGGGGATGAATGCGGGTGTCTACAACAACCCTAGCGTCTACGGCCCGCCTCCTGTTTTTGGTGGTACCTATCCAGGGACGATGTACCCATCGCAAACACCTTCGACCTTATTTCCGAGCGGTTACTTTGGGCAATCTGCGGCGACGGCAAGCACATTCGGTGCGACTACCGCGACAACCAGTGCGTTCCGTTTGTGCCAAGGACCGCGTTTCCGCCATACCTATGTCGCTGGCGGTGGCGGATCGACCGGTTTGTCGACCAATGACACCGACTTCTCCGTCCCCTTTGCCTTTCCGAACTTTTTGAATTCAGCGCAGCCCTTGTATGTCGTGCCTTCGTTTTCGTTACATCTCTGGGATGGTCCGTCGAATCTCACTGCAGACTTGCCCTCCAAGGCTTACAGCGGGTTTCTTGATGTTGGCTGGTTCTCCGATCCAAATCAAATGCTCTCGACCGAACTTGGTGTTCGGTTGGGTGTGTTCACCGACTTTGATACTTACAACAGCAAAAGCGTTCGAGTCCTTGGAAAGGCGATCGCAAGTTTTCGCTGGACACCTGCGTCGACGCTCAAGCTGGGGGTGATTTACCTTGACCGTAACGGTACCAAGCTTGTTCCTGCAGTCGGTGTGGTTTGCCAGGCGAATCCATACAAGCGATATGAGTGGTATTTTCCTCAGCCAAAGTTTTCGCACTATTGGCGTACGGTCGGGACCCGAGACTTTTGGTGGTATCTCGCCGGGGATTACGGTGGGGGCTCTTGGACCATCAAGCGGACCGACGGATCGTCCGATAGTGTCGATATCAATGAGTATCGTGCGTTGTTGGGGATCGAGTGGGGCGATTGCAATTACATTCGCAACGGACGTCGCACCGGGTTCTTTGAGATGGGCTATGCGTTTGAACGTGAAATCGAATATCGGTACAACCCGCAAGACGACATCGAGCCGAATGGTTCATTTGTGGTGCGTGCGGGGATCGGGTACTAGCCTAAATTTTTCGGCTTGATTGAAAGTGGCCTTTCGATAGTGCGTAACTAGAAAGCCTCGCCGAGAATAAGCAAACCATGGCTGTCTTTTGACGCAGCTTACCGTTAAAGGCCGTGGTTGCGATGTGATTCAACCCGACTCTTCTGAGCCGAATTCACCCTTTGCCATCTACGGTTCACGCCGATTCAGCACTTCGAGGTGTTTGGTGGCATCTCGCGAAAGGTTGCGAGAGCCGTCTTTCGCACCGATCCGAGCTGACGATAAAAAGTCGTCAGGGCGACTCCGGCTTCAGGTCTGATGGAGATTCAGCTCTGTGGACGGCTTGGTGTTGAATCAATAGTGGGGCGGCTTTTCGTCCAGAGGGTCGATTGATTCTCCCGCCCGCTGTTTTTCTTTGAATTCTTTGACCTGAGTTTCGAGTCGCTCGATTCTGCGATTTACCTTGTCCGCCTCAAATGCCTGTTGCGTGACGACTTCGTTCAACTGCTCGTTAAGTCTTTGCAGGTGTGCGAGGCCGACTTCTAGCGATTGCAAACGTTGTTCAATTGAGCCAGGCACTTGGGTTTGATCAGGCATTACGCTTTGATATCGGCAAAGGAACGAAGTTCGTACGGAATGCCGACGTAATCTAAGACGCGACATAAACCTCGCAGCGCGACGCCGAAACCATCGGGGCCGCTGAAGCCACCGAACTGTCCGCCGCCCTTTACGTGGGGTTCAAGGTCGAGGAACACACCGGGCACACCCCGAGTCGTCATCCGAGTTTGTAGCTCAGGCAGGAAGTCTTTGAAGTCACGCAGAATCGCCTCATGTCCACTATCGCCGATGTCGGCGGGGACAAAATTGTCGAGGCTTGCCTCGTCGACGTGTTCGATGCGGCTGGTGGGTGAGGGATCGTGGTAGTCCTTGATATGCAGCCAACCCAAGCTCGGTTTCATTTTGACGTATTCAGCGTAGGTTTCGTCTGCCGTAAATCCTTGGGTGACGATATTTGCCGCATCAAAAATGGTCAACATTGCTTCATGGTTGACTTTGTTGGCGATTTGCTGCAGCAATTCCCCCGATTGACCTACAAGGTTTGCTTCGACTTCCAGGCCGAAGGTGAGGCCGCGTTTGTCGCAGGCCTCGGCAATCTGGCCAAGTTGATCGCAAACTTGATCGAGGTGGTCGGCGGGTTTTGTGTCGCGTGGGTGATAGAAACTGAAGCCCCGAATCAACTTGGCTCCGAATGCTTCGGCTCGGTCACAGGCTATTGCAACATCTTCACGCAAATATTGTTCGAATGGTATGAATTTATTTGCGGTTCCGTCATCCACATCGAGCAGCTTGACTTTCCCAATGGGGGAGCCAATGCTGCTGACCGACAGTCCGTAGTCGCTTTGCATTTTGACCAGGTGCTCGATTTCGGCATCTCCTAACAGCATCACGTTCTTGATGCCATCGCCCGCGTCAACAAACCGAATTGAGTAATACTTCATGCCAAGCGCGGCAAACGCAGAGTATTGCTGGACAGCTTGTTTTTCGTTTGCCGCTTCATCGGCAAATCCACTGAGCAGAATGGGTGTTGTCATTTTTTTGGCAAGGTTAGCAGCGTGCAGGTGATGGATGGCAAAACGGAACCCAGTTGGTCAATCCTCGGCCGAATACGTCACAGTGATATTGCTTCGCAATCCGCCGCGTGGCGTCCACTGGCTCTCGACGGTTACCTGTCGAGGCTTTACGACTGCGACGAAGTCGTCCATGATGCGGTTTGTGACTGCTTCATAGAAGATTCCCTCATTTCGGAATCGTTGCAGATACATTTTTAAGCTTTTAAGTTCCACACAGACCTTGTCCGGAATGTAGGTGAACACAAGCTTTCCGTAGTCGGGCTGGCCGGTTTTTGGGCATACCGACGTGAATTCCGGACAGTGATGTTGAATCGTATAATCTCGCGACGGGCTGGGGTTCTCGAACACCTCCAACGTCTCACGGAAATCAGCTGAATCGCTCAATTGTGGATACTCCTTTTAGTGGGCCTGAATTCTCGCAAAGCCGGCAGCGATCGGCTAGGGGGACGCTGCGGATCGCGGAAACCTTCGCCAGTCGACAAGGGGAAGGAAAGCTGACCGGACAGCAGAGTTTTTTTGTTCGCACCAGCGGGTGCAATCTGAGGTGTTGGTTTTGCGACACACCGTACGCTTCGTGGGACCCGCAAGGCGAGTGGTGTTCAATTCAAGATCTGGTGGATGCGGCTGTCCAGGAAGGAAATGGTCACGTGGTCCTGACCGGCGGAGAGCCGATGTTGCCGCCGGCCATTACCGATCTATCGCTGCAAATGCAGCAAGCAGGATTGCATGTCACGATCGAAACGGCTGGAACGATTGATCGGAAAGTCGGATGTGATTTGATGTCCATCAGTCCTAAATTTCGATCGAGTGGTCCGTCGCCCGCGGAGCATCCTGATTGGTGTCAGCGGCATGAAAAACTTCGGAAGTCTTTAGCGAGCATCCGGCGATTGATTGACCGGGCTAGCTCGTATCAGCTGAAATTTGTTGTTGATTCGAAGGACGATTTTGACGAGTTGGAGGAAATCGCCACCGCAGTCGATGCATCGGCGGGCGACATCTGGGTCATGCCACAGGGGAGCACGATCGAGGCTTTGGACCGTGCCAAGTTATGGCTTCAGCCATGGTGTGAACAACGAGGTTTCCGATATTGTGATCGCATGCAGATTCGGTGGTACGGAAATCGACGCGGGACCTGAAATTTCCGCGATCAAGGCTTCGGCAAAAGATCGGGATTGGCTGTTCCGATCCAAGCATGATAAAGATACGTAGTAGTCACAATGTGAGCCCGACGCCACTTCCCGGCGGTTAGTGGGGCGGCAAGCCTAACTCATTTGCCGGTCAATCTTTAGGTCTTGGGTTTTTGCTTACCTGGATCAGAGTTTCCGATGAAATACGCAAAATTGATGACGAAACAGATCGCCGGCGTCGCCGTTCTTTGGGGACTCTTTTCCCCGTTTGTGATGGCCCAGGATTCATCAGGCCAACAGGCAACCCCCAATGCCGTATCCGCCTACAACGAAGGCGTTAGTTTGTATGAGCAAGGGCAGTTTTCCAAAGCAGCCGAACAATTTAACGAATCGGCAAAAGCGGTCGATCGAGACCTGGCGAGTCGTGCACGCTTCAATCTTGGGAACACGCATTACGCCCAAGCCCTCGCGTCCATCGAGGCAAAACCGGGTCAACCCGGGGGGGGGACGGACGACGCCGTGACTGCTGGGCCTTCTGAGGAGCAACGGGAGGCTGCCGTAGCCCACCTACGCGCAGCGATCCAGCACTATCGAAGCGTCCTGCGATTAAACCCGCGTGAGCAGGACGCGAGAGCGAATATCGAATTGGCTGGTCAGATGATCAGTCAACTCATTCCGCCGCCGCAGCAGCGACCACCCGATACTACCCCCGAAGAGTCTGATTCTTCCGATTCGAGTCCCGAGGATCAAGAAAGTCAGCAGGATGACGACTCTGACTCTTTCGATGATGAGAATAAAGAAAAAGATCAAGAGGACGACGATCAACAAGCTGAAAGCAAAGATCAAGACGAGCAATCTTCTGACGAGCAATCTTCTGACGGGCAATCTTCTGACGAGCAATCTTCGGACGAGCAATCTTCGGACGAGCAATCTTCTGACGGGCAATCTTCCGACGAGCAATCTTCTGATTCGACTCCTCGGGGTGAATTGAGTTCGGTTAATCCCGATGAATCGAGTGAGGATTCACCAACGGGATCTGCGGTAAGTCCGCAGCAGGAGATGGGAATGAGCCAAGAGGAAGCGAGGAAATTACTTCAGTCGATTCGCGACCGTGACTTGATTCGGCGTCTGCGTCGGCAAGCGCGTTTGCGATCGCAACGAGTTCCTGTGGAGCGTGACTGGTGATTGGAGGGCGAATTCTACTTAGGTTAGCTTTGGTAAGCTGTTGGTGGTTCACAACGGACGGTGTAACGTGTCGAGCAGCCGATGTTGATACCGACTTTTCGGTACGAGAAACGGTGGTTGGTTTGCCGGTCATTTTACGAATCCAGATTTCGAATTCAGTCGATCACGAGCCGCCTGAGTTCCCGAAAGTTGATGGTTTGAAGATCGAGCAAGCGGGCCCGCCCTCTCGCAGTCGTCGTATTTCTATCCAAAACAACCGGCGTGTAGAGAAATCCAACATCATCTATTCTTTTCGCATCACGCCTTTGCGGGAGGGGACCTTCACGATTCCGCCGGTTCGCGTTTCGGCCGATGGTATTTCTCGAGTCACTAAAGTTGTGCGAATTGTCGCAACGAAAGGCGAAACCAACGATCTGTTGTTTGTAGAGGTCGAGGGGGATGCGAGCGCGATTTACGTCGGTGAATCGTTGCGATTGACCTTGAAGATCTGGATTCGGCCGTACCTCGATCGTCAAACCCAGCAACGGTTGAGCGAAGGGGATATGTGGAATCAGATTGCTCAGCAATCAAATTGGGGCAGTTTTCAGTCAATCTTTGATGAGATGAATGCCAATCGGCAACGGCCCGTTGGGCGCAGCGTTTTGCGTAAGGACTCATCCGGTAACGAGTTGGAATACTACTTGTATGAAATCGATACCGTCATTTACCCAGATCGTGCCGAACGAATCGACGGGGGCGATGTGCGGGTTGTTCTCGAGTACCCGACACGACTAGGACGGTCCCGAAGTCCATTTTCTCTTTTGAACGAGAGTGATTTCTTTGGTGGTGGGAGTCCGTTTGGTGACAGTCCCTTCGATGATCCTTTTTTTGGGGGCGGTATAAGGGTGGTCGAAGCGAATCCGATTGTCGGTTTGGCCGTTGTCGATCCAATCGTTGTTAAGCCTGTGCCAGTGGAGAATCGGCCTGATGATTACCGTGGTGCGGTTGGACAGTATTCGATCATTACCCAAGCCAGTCCTACCGAGGTCCGAGCGGGTGAACCGATCACGCTGAGGATAGCCATCGACGGTGCTGGCCCGCTCGATCTTGTTCGTGCACCGCCAATCGAGCAACAGCAGGATTTGGTGCGGGACTTCAAGGTGCCGGATGAACCTTTGGCGGGATTTGTTGACCAGCAAAGAAAAGTGTTCAGCACGGGCATTCGCCCACTGCGGGCTGGCGTAACGGAGATCCCAGGAATAGTTTTTAGTTACTTTGATCCCGACAAGGAAGAATTTGTCACAACCAGCAGTGATCCGATTGCGATTCGGGTCGGCGAAGCAGATGTGTTGGAACTCGACGCGATCGCGGGCGCCGCTGCGCAAGGGAAGCGTGGACGCGATCGTGCGGGGCAGCCTGGATCTCAAGGGGACAAGGTTGACGAGAGAGCTTCAATGCCACCGCCCGCACTGGCGTCCGGCGATCTATTGACTTTTGTGCCGCACGCGACCTTGGTTCAACCGGCAGCGTTCTTGTTGCTGGGAACAGGACCACTGGCGGCTTTTCTGGTTTTTTTGGTTCGCTCACGCAGTACGTTACGGCGATTCGTTCCAGCTCGTCGACGGCTTCGTTCTAAATTGACGGCGGCGATGACAGCGGACCAAATTGCTGGGGCCTTGGAGTTGTTTCTCGCGGAACATTATCGGTTGGCTGAGAGCAGTGTTCGCCGCGACCAGGCAATCGGCAGGCTTCGCGGCGCGGGGCAGGCTGACTTAGCGATTCGCGTCGAGCGATTCTACACGTCGTGCGGTTTGACCACGCTCTCTGACGACATGGATGCACTCAATGCGCTCCGCTGCGAAGCATCAGAGATCGCGGATGACCTGATTTTGGGTCGTCGGAATGGTGCGAGTCTAAGGCCAGTAACCCGCACCGCGGCAATCTTGTTGCTTGGGTTTCTCTCAGTGCCTGTTATGTCATTGCATGCCAGCGAGATTAAGCTTTCGCTTTCACAGCAACAGATCTTGTTGAACGAGGCGCTGCCGATCGATTCCTCGTTAGAAGGTGAATCACTTGACCGGCAACTCGAGGTTTCCAAAGTTAAGCTACAAACCCTGGTCGACAGTGGCGTCCAAAACGACGAGCTCTACTTCAATTTGGGGAGCCTTTACCAGCGAACCGGCGATCTTGGGCGAGCTGCGGCCTACTATCGACGCGCGCTTCGTTTGAATCCAATCGAGACACGGTATCAAACTTGGCTTGGGGAAGTAGAGACTGAACTTGGATTATCGCGGACGAGGATTAGCGACAGTGGATGGGGAGATTGGTTGACGAGTTGGCACGCGGTTATTCCCCTGCGTTGGTCGCTCACGACTTTCGTGATCGCTTGGTTCACGTTTTGGCTGCTGGTGGTCCTTCGTCTGCTTGGCATGCGTTCTTTTTCAACGCCTGCGGCGATTTGTTGTTTCGTGGTGCTGGTGGAAGCCGGCATCGTTTTTGGTTCGAAATTTACCGAGTTTGTCCGCGATGATACGGCAGTGCTCGTTGTCGATCAGGTAACGCTTCGTGATGGAGATGGTGAATCCTTCGGAACGGTGACCGAGCTCGCTTCAGCCGCTGGTCGCCCCGTTCAATGCGTTGCGTCACGTGGGCGTTGGATCCAGATTCAGCTAGCCAATGGTACTGTTGGCTGGGTGCCAGCTGACACGGCCGTCACCATCTAAGTTACGATTGGAAATTCATGCTCTCTGGTTCGATCGAGGAATTTTCAATGGTTCGTGTCTTGTTGGCCGGTTGTTGGTTAGGTGTCATCTTGTCCGCAGCGTTCGCGACAGAAACTCATCCCGCGGCCGAAACTCCGCTTGCTCAAGCGGGGCGGGGCATCTGCGTGAGTGCTGAACTGATTTACTCGCTTGATGATCGCCCCACGCCACAGTGTCATGCGTCGACGATCGCCGAAACAAAGTCGGGAATGGTGGCAGCTTGGTTTGCGGGGACCCATGAAAAGAATCCTGACGTGGGGATACGGGTTGCGCGACATGATGGTGATCGTTGGCTGCCATCTGCAGAGGTTGCCAATGGAATCCAGCCCGATGGTACACGGTATCCCTGCTGGAATCCGGTCTTGTTCCAATCAAGTGCTGGTCCACTCATGTTGTTTTACAAAGTTGGGCCAAGTCCCTCGCAATGGTGGGGGATGCTGATGACGTCAGCCGATGACGGGGTGACTTGGTCGTCGGCAACAAAACTTGGAACTGATCGAAAACTTGGACATAAAAATCCCCACTTGGCTGGTCCCGTTAAAAATAAGCCGATTGAATTACGCGGGGGTGAGATCTTATGCCCCAGCAGCACAGAGCATCGCGGGTGGCGTGTGCATTTCGAATTAACACGTGATGGCGGCAAGACATGGGAAGTTGTCGGGCCAATTAATGATGCCAGTCAATTCGATGCCATTCAGCCGAGCGTTTTGACTTACGGCAAGGGGCGGCTGCAGATCCTCTGCCGAACAAAACAACAAGTGGTTGCCAGTAGTTGGTCCGAAGATGCCGGTAAAACTTGGAGCGAGTTGAGTGAGATTGGACTTCCCAATCCCAATGCCGGCACGGACGCGGTTACCCTCTGCGACGGACGTCAATTATTGGTTTACAACCATACCAAACGGGGCGGCGACTTCCCGGCGGGACGTGAAATGCTGAACGTTGCAATTTCCCAGGATGGCAAGGCTTGGGAACCGATTCTGACGTTGGAAAAAAAGGATGGCAGCGAATTTTCTTATCCAGCCGTGATCCAGGCTTCCGACGGTAAAGTCCACATCACTTACACCTATCTACGACGTGGCGTGAAGCATGTCGTGCTTGATCTTGATTGAACAGGTTTTGAGTTGAATTTTGCAGATTCAATTCGAACAAGGCTGGTATCGCTTGGAATGGTAAAGGTGTTCCGCTTGGCTGTTGAACAGGCAGAGTTCTGAAGCAAAATGGCCGCGTCATCGTACGGAAAGCAGCCAGTGACGTGGTGATTTACCAATGCAACGGAGGTCGGGTGGTCCATTCATCACCGGAGGCATAATCCTGGGTGTTACCGGTTTGAAGGGTTTCTTCGGGGCCGGGCGATCGGGATCCCATTGGAAGGCGGCACAAACTCGGCCATGCGGAATCTGGGCTCCAGACGTACGAGTGGGTGTCGTCGGTTGGGTTGATAATGTGATATGGATCGGACCTTCGATAACTCGGTGGCTATTTCGGAGATGGCCTCGCTGCCGGAAAGATTGCTTGTTTCCCTCGGGTCG
>JAYZAR010000431.1:0-4579 GCA_036339635.1 Planctomycetota bacterium
TCAACGAAGTTACTGCAAAACCGAGGACGACACTGCTTCGCCCAGCCGAAACGGATCCGATTTCAGACATGAAGCCCCGTACCCTTCCGGTGAAACCCGTTGCTACCAGCCAACAGAAGAAGCAGCCATGCGATCTGAACAAGCCGAGCCACCTGTTCCGCGTAACAAGCAGAATCGGAACATTCATGGGTATCGACGGGAGAGACACTGTTTTCCGAATCGGTCAAGCTCCGCTCCACTCACCCCTACAATCGTCACAGTCCACATGATCCGCAGCCACAAGCTTTGTCAATCAACGACATATCCATCCCGTGCCTAACAGTTCTCCCTCGAGGACGCACGATGCTCAACTCGCAACGTGCAAATAGCGATCTGAAGACAGTGTGTCGCAACCAACCCCGCCACTAACCGAGCAACTGGCCCCGTCTGGGCAACTATACCTCTAGCCCCGTCTGGGCAACTAAGCCTCTGGCCCGTTCTGGGCTGGGGGATCAACCTCTTTGGTCGCCGCAGTAGGATCGGTGCACCAGATCGCAAGTGTCGCTTTGTTCTGCGGCAGATCGATATTGCGGACCTGTACGCGTACCACATCCAAACCAGTGCGCTCCCGCAAATCGGCCAGCAAGGCATCTCGGTGTTCGGGGCCAAGCCAATCCAGCCGGTCATACTCCAAGGAGTACTTTGGAAGTTTCTCAACAGGATTCTTCTTTGGCTTTGCTGCTGCTTGATTGGCAACGTTGGCGGGTACGCGACGAACCACTCGCTCCTTGAGCATCGCCGCCGAAAAAACCACAAGATTGACCAGTGCGATCTCTGCATAACTGGTCTTCCGATTCGACAACGAATTGATCACTGCGATACCGATCACGATGAACAGATACGTCATCTCCTTGGCTCGAATCGCATCAGTTCGGTACCGCAGCACACCGAATATCGCAAACAAGCCAAGTGCCATGCCGATATCCAATTCGAGTTTTTTCAACGTGAAGCAGATGAAGAAAACAGTCACGTTCATCATCACTGCGGTAAAAGCAAAGTCACGCTCACGCTGGCTTGGATAAATCGCAAACCTTACAATCAACCCGAGAAAAAAAAGATTGATCACAAAGCGAACAAGCAGCTTATAGATGTCGTCATCGAAAAGTGGGATTTCCAAAAATTCCATCAGTCTAATAAGTGATCAGGTGTTGGTTTCGTAGGGCGACACGTTAGTTCATCACGTGCTTGCCGTGCCCCTCAGACAAGCATTTCCGCTGCACTACAAGAAAAAATTGGCTACAGCGGCTTGGCGCAACGCTGCATCCGACGATCAAGTTGGTTGACCACCATCACGATATTTTGGAGGATCAGACTCACTTTTAATCCGAATGAGTTGCCAATGTTTCAACGTTCTTGGCAGTTTGCTCTTTCCCAAGCACAGTATTTTGACCGCAGCGACCGCCAAGCCCAAGGGGCCGGCCACCGCAACATTGCAAAACCGCGCCTGGCTAATTCTACAAAATACCTACAGTCAAAAGCATCAATTCCCCAAAGCCACGGAATCCGACGAAAAAAATCGGTGCAAAAATGTCGTTTCTGCCAAAGAAAGTCGGTTTTCAAGAGACACGCTTACCACCCAATCAGGTAGTTTGTTTGCAGCTTTCGGGATGATGCTTGGGTACATCCGTATCCCCAAATCAATCGCGACATAGCGAGTGGTGCTTAATTGTGGCAGTCAAGGGTGGCAATTCCAAAATCAGCGGTGGACCCATCACAACTCAGATGCTCATGCACCCTTCAAAAAAATGTTCCAGCATCCCTCTCGTCGCCGCCGTCATTCTTCTAATGACTCGGGTCGAACTCAGTGCCCAAAGAACTTCGGTGTCATCGTCGAACGCCGCTCCAAACATTATTTTCATCCTCGCGGACGATCAAAGTTGGAATGGCACATCGGTTCAGATGCACCCAAACATTCCTGGTTCGAAAAGCGATTTCTATCGCACACCGAACCTGGAAAAACTCGCGGCTCAGGGGATGCGTTTCAGCCAAGCTTACTCCCCCGGCCCGATGTGCTCGCCAACGCGAGCAAGCCTGCAAACAGGGAAGAGTCCGGCTCAGCTCGGCATGACGAATGTCAGTGGTGGTCGACAACGTCGCCTGTCACAGTCACAGAAACTGATTCTGCCACAGTACTCAAGCACGCTACCTATTGAAGAGGTAACGATTGGTGAGATGCTGCAACGAGCCGGATACGCTACCGCATGGTTCGGAAAGTGGCATCTCGGAGGCGACGGCCCCGCGGCACATGGCTATGACGAAAGTGATGGCCCCACCGGAAACGCAGATGGAACTACCGAGGACCCACTTAATCCCAAAGACATTTTTGGGATCACGCGACGTGGGATCGACTTCATGGAACGAAGCATTGATGAGAGGCAACCGTTTTATCTGCAGCTTTGGCACTACGCCGTCCATGGTCCCGTGCAAACGCAACCGCAAACCGCGAAAGCGTTCCATTCGAAAGCTGCGGGCCAAGTCCATCAATCCGTTCCATTTGCCGGGATGACAGAGAACTTGGATGAAGGTGTCGGCATGATTATGAAAAAAATCAAAGAGTTTGGTATCGCAGACAATACATACCTGATTTACATGTCCGACCACGGCGCGGGCCGAAACCTTTCCTCCAGCGCTCCGCTGAACCAAGGGAAAGGAACGCTCTGGGAGGGGGGTCTGCGTGTGCCACTGATCGTGAGTGGCCCGGGCGTCCAATCAGGAGGCTTCTGCGATTTGCCCACGGTTGGCTGGGACCTGTTCCCTACCTTCTGCGACCTGGCAGGGATCAAACGTGGATTACCAAACGGACTGGAGGGAATGAGCTTGAAATCGCTTTTCGAAACTGGCATCGCTGATTCGGAAAAGATGGCGCGTCAAATCGCGTTTCACTATCCCCACAACGGTCAAGCAGGACCACAATCGACGATCACCCAGGGTGGCTTCAAGCTCATCAAGTTCTACGAAACCGATACATGGAAACTGTTTGATTTGAACCGTGACATCAGCGAACAAAACGACCTTTCCCAACAACAGCCAGGAAAAGCGAAAAAGATGCATCAAGCTTTGATGAACTACTTGGCACAGGTAAATGCTGGGATGCCCGTCAGAAACCCAAACTATGAGCCCCCGATCGCCGCGCAGGCACGCGGCCCCAGGCAGGGGCCTGGAGGTCGAAGAGGCCCGGGCGCCCAGCGAGCCCCGGGTGGGAGGGGAGGTCGCCCTGGGCCTAGTCCAGCTCAAATTGCCGAGCGCAAAAACGAACTAGACGCACTGCAGCAAGCACTGCAACAGAGAGATTTGAAAACTGTCGGCCAATTGATTGAGCAGATGAATCAGGCGTTGACCAAGACACCGGGCCGACGAAGAAGGCCGGGAAACGGCGGTGGTATCTCGCCCCGGCAGCGGCGACAGCAGGAATTACAGAAGCTAGACGAAGCCTTTAATAAAGGTGACATCCAGCAACTCGAAAAGCTCATTTCAGAAATTAAAACACACCTTAAACTTACCCCTTCCGATGCAACCGAGGCGATCGGCCCAGCGACCGAAAAGTAACCGGTCACGCTGAGAATCAGTCACTTGAATCTTGAATAGACTCTTCAACCTCGAAGGCCTGCAGGGTCGCCGCATTGATTGACTCCCATCGCTATGCGGACGACAACAAGAAGCGGGTGTATCGGCATGATAGCAACTGGGTGACCCACAGATACCTGATTTGTTGAAAGCATTGAACAACTGACCCGCGTGCAAGACCTCCTTCATCACGCTGGGTGGTAACGATTCTGGGTGGTAACGAGCTTTGGTGATAACGATCAACGAAAGCGTCAAACAAGTGCACGATGACGGTTAAAAAAATGACCGCACCGATTTCCGGTGCGATCATTTTCACTTTTCTATCGCTGTGAACAATGTGACGATCTACTTGGAACCACCACTCTCCTGCAATTCTTCCATCACTTCATCGAGATTGAAGGAAGCCGGTTTCTGTCGGGGTGGGTGTTCTGCAAACGTCGCAAGAAACTTGCCTACGTACTCCTGAGCAGGCACCAACAAAAACGCGTGATCGAGCAACCAATCGTAGTATGTATTGGACGTAATGTCCGCTTGCTCATACGGATCGGCTCGAAGATCAAAGATTTTCGGGAGTCGCAAACTGGTAAATGGCTCGGCCCATACTCGCAAGGTTCCAGTGGCCAGCTGCTCGAGGAAAACGAGTTTCCAGTTCCTAAAACGCATGCCAACTAGTTGCCCATCATCGTTGAAGTAGAAGAACGATTCGCGTGGCGACGCCTCCGCCTCTTCAGTTAGATAAGGCAGGATGTTATAGCCATCTAAATGCACGTTGATTTTTTTGCCACCAAGGGTGAGTCCATTCAAGAGTTTCTCTTTGATGTCACCACCACCTGCCGCAGCAACGAGCGTGGGCAGCCAATCGAGTCCGCTGACGATTTCATTGGAGATAGAACCAGCTTTGATCTTGCCGGGCCAGCGGATCGTGACAGGAACGCGGAAGGCACCTTCCCAGCTGGAGTTCTCTTCATTGCCAAAT
>JAYZAR010000432.1:0-14798 GCA_036339635.1 Planctomycetota bacterium
GGGCCAAAAGGGGACAGGCATCGTTCCACAAGTTTGAGGATTCGAAAGCTAGCAACAAGTTCCGAGTTGAAGGCCGCTCTGCTCTCTCATCCGGCTTTAGATTCAACAAAGTAATCAGTCGATGGTCTAGAAATTTAAGAAAGTGGATGGGCATCGTTCCCCAATGCCGGCATTTGTTAGAAGGTGCCAGCTTCCCACCTTGTAGGTGAAAAAGTGCCTGTCCCCAGCTTCCCAGTCCCCAGCTTCCCACCCAAGCTTCAGACGCCGTCACGCAATCGCAGGCACCAGTGTCCCCTCGTGCCGGTCAGTCGATTGTGAACGCCGGGATCTTCGATTTGCAAAACTTCGGCAGGTCGGAGTAACCAATGGCATGGGAGAAGATCAACGCGAAGTTCGGCTTAGGCGTTTCCTGATACGCCTAAGAGTCGTCGCCGCCACCCAACTCCTGGAGCCGGATATTGCGAAAACTTACCTTGCAGCCTTTACCGTGATCTTGCAACGCGATCACACCTTTACGGCGAGACATGCGTTTGTCCTCATCGTTGACTTTGGAGAAGACGACGCCGTTGATTATCTGAGTTAGCGTCTTGCCGACCGCGATGATTTCCATGCTGTTCCAGTCGTCTTGCTTGCAATAGCCGACAATCTTTTCTGCATCGTCGATCTGTTTGACAGACTTCTTCCCGTCTGCGGTAATTGTTACTTCCTGGCCGGCGGTGGCCATCAAGTGACGGACCTTGCGTGTGGGGTGAGCCTTGGGTAGCAGCGAGTGGTGCCAGAGTCCCATCTTTTTTTGCGGCGCAACCTCGACTTGGTAGCCAAAGACCTGGTGGTCGCCCAGATCATCGCTGCGGATCTGAACGCCCGAGTTACCCGCTTCATATTTGAAGTCGAGGCGGAGCACAAAGTCGGAAGGAGTGCCGCCGCGCCAGATGATCCAGTTACGGGTTTTTTCCGTTCCAGTACAGGAAATGGCGTTGTCAACCACCTCCCACGCACCCTTGCGGTGGTCCCACTGGCTGAGGCTTTTGCCATCGAAAATGGGTGTGAAGCCGGTCTCGTCGTTTGCTTTCTTCGTCTTGTCGGGATCGTCGGAAGATTTAGTGTCACTCGGAGCAAAATCCCAAGGAATCGTTTCGGTACCGAATTGTTCCAGGAAGGCTCCGGCCGAAAAGGCGAGAAACAGACTCTGATCCCCCGCCTGATTCCGGTGTTTCGCGTAAAGTTTTTTCATGCGGGGTACGAGTGATTTCGCCTTCGTTCCCAACAGTTCGATAGCGCGGCAAGCTCGCAGGGCAGTCCACCAGTCATCAAGCGAGGTATCGTTCATTAGGCATTCGAACGCGCGGTTGCGATATTGCGGGGAGGCTTCGCCTAGCCACGAAGCAGCTTCGATTCGAACATCGGCGGCGGTATCGGCGAGATGGTCGGCGGCTACATGGTGGAGTTCGGTGTCGTTCGGAAAATCGACCCTCATTCCGACTACCGCCCAGTAGCGATCCGCAGCGTTCGGGCTGTTCAGGAATTTCACAAGGGAACTTCGGTGTTTTTTTCCCACCGCATCGGCGGCGGCCCATGCGGCATCGAGATCGGGCGCGTGATTGGTCTTGCCATTCAGAATGTCACCGATGGGTGCGTTCTCCTCGCGAACGTGATCGTGCATCACGGATTCTGAGAGAGCGCCAACGTCCCGAATCTCTTGGCGGGTTTTGGTGAAGGCTTCGCGGAGGCGTTGTAACGCGGATTGTTGCGCGGCGTTAAGTTCACCCTTGAGGAGGTTGACAATGTTATCGGGGTCGGCATTGCAGTCATAAAATTCTTCGACCGGCTTGCGAGGTCTGACATAGGCTCTTTGGGCAGGAGTGAGCGCAGCGAGATCGTTTTTTGCCAATCGAGTGAGCTCGTTCCTGATCTCGCCCAAGTCGGAGAAAACGCTGGGCTGGTTGTACGACAGGTGCGGCATGTAGTTGCGGACATACAGAAACTGTTTGTCTCGCACCGATCGCGACATTTCCATGACTTCATCAACGCGATCACGCGTGCCATAGATCGTATCTCGCTGGGTTTCCGAATCAGGGCCCAGGAACGGAATTCCCGGCATGTAGTCAGGAATGGGTTGTCCGGCGAGGTTGAGAACTGTCGGTGGAAAATCGACGAAACTGACGAGCCGGTCCAGTCGAGCGCCGGGAGCTGCCGGAGCGAGGTGTTGGTACTTCTTTGGAAACCGAACCATCAGGGCGACGCGCATTCCTGAATCGAGGAGCAGGCGTTTGTGCCGCGGCATGCCGGAGCCGTGATCAGAATAGAAGAACACGATCGTGTCGTCGGCGAGGCCGTCTTCTTCCAACTGGTTGAGAAGCCTGCCGAAATTCTTGTCCATGACAGAAACGCAGTCGTAGTATCGGGCCAGAGTCTTACGAACGACCGGGGTGTCCGGGTAGTAGGCTGGCAGCGGGACGTCTTTCGGATTACTCGTCTCTTGCTTCGAGAGCTGAGATTGGATGTGCTCTTGAAAAACAGTGTAAGGCCAGACCATCGTGCGGGACTGATGCGTCGTCATATCGTTGAATACCGAGAAGAACGGTTGGTCGGACTTTCTGTCTCGCCAGTGTGCTTCGGCGGACGATAGGTTCCACGACTCCTCGATAAGTCGGTTGTTTTCTGCACAGTTGTAATCTGTCTTCACGTTGTTCGAAGTGTAGTAGCCAGCTTTTCGGAGATAGGACGGGAAGCCTTTAACGCCAGTCGGGATTTGATTCGAAGACCGCATCTGGTGGGTCCCCATACTAGCGTTGTGCATTCCGGTGATGAGCGTGGATCGTGATGGCGAGCAGACCGGCGATGAGGCAAAGGCGTTTGTATAAAGAACGCTCTGGTTAGCGAACGCATCGAGGTTCGGTGTGCGGGCAAAGTCGTCTCCGTAGCATCCGAGTGTCGGACTCATATCCTCGACAGTGATCCAGAGGATGTTAGGAGAGCGTTTTTCTTTGCCAAGTAAGGCACTGCATGACGCCATGATTACAGTGCAAATCAATAAGCTTCTTAACGCCATCGCCTAGTAGACTCCCTGGTGTTTCTTTTTTGCATCGGTGGGTAAATGGCCATACAGCAGCTTCTCTCTGTATAGCATTGTTTGAGTTCGATTGCAGTGATCAGCTGTTATTCGGCCTTTGCTGTCTGGCTTCTTACGCGTTACGGTTGGCTGTCGTAGTAAAAATGAAGACTGAAAATCCCTATTAGCTGGATCCCCTACGTAATGCAGGAAATATAACGAAGCCACACGCCCAGATTGAGACAATCGCTATGTGATGAGCACACGTTGGTTTCACACCACATAGGATCAGGGGACAGACATTGTCTGGAAGGAAATTTTGGGGGACAGGCATTGTCTAGAGGAATCATGGGACAGGCATTGTCTTGGCAGCAATCTGAATACGGATGAGGGACTCTCGTTGAATCGAAACCGATTTGAGTTTGCGAATGACCTGCTTGACGGCGACTTTGTAAGAGCTGATGGTGTATTGCAGCGTTAGTTGGGATGCGTCTCGGTACGCACGGACATTCAGGCCGTTGATAATCATCGAAGTACTTGAATCTGCCCCGCGGTAGCGTTGATCGCTGATTAGCGCGACTGATTATCGGGAGCAATGGGGACAGGCATTGTCTTGGCAGGAATCTGAACACGGATGGGGAACTCTCGTTGAATCGAAACCGATTTGAGTTTGCGAATGGCCTGCTTGAAGGCGACTGCGTAAGAGCTGATGGCGCATTGCAGCGTTAGTCCGGATGCGTTTCAGTGCGCGCGGACACTCAGGCCGTTGATAATCATCGAAGTACTTGAATCTGCCCTGCGGTAGCGTTACTCGCTGATTAGTTCCACATCGCTTGGTGTGTGCAGCCATTGTTTCCCGACTCGCATTGCCTCGCGTTTCAGATTTGCTCGACTGCCGATGGCACGTTT
The DNA here is from genome assembly GCA_036339635.1 of Planctomycetota bacterium. Taxonomy (GTDB): domain Bacteria; phylum Planctomycetota; class Planctomycetia; order Pirellulales; family Pirellulaceae; genus Rubripirellula. The sequence goes on from JAYZAR010000432.1 coordinate 3,962, forward strand.
GAACTTCGCGTCAAAGTTCCGCATTAAGGCACACCAGTCCACTGGCACAAGTCCGATACGGACTAAGATTGTAGCCAAGTGATCGGGGATTCTTCCCACCTTACCCTTGCGGATCTGTCGGCCTGTCCAATCGATCAAGTCCAAATAGGTGCGAAGCGAGATCGATAAGAAACCTTTCCAGCTGGCCCGCCGACGATCACGACTCGGGATCGGCCCTAGCGGGTCCTTCGCTTCGTTGATCTCAACCGGACTCATCCAACCGCTCTGGGAACGCCGATGATTGCGTTCCCACTGGTGATCGCTGATTCTGTCGCGATTACTTCGCGTTCGCAGGTCGTCGATGCGGTCTTTGATGCCCGTAAAGTCGCTCTTTTCTGGTGTTTCCGCAATCGTCGCACGGATTGGATTCAGGTCGACGTAGGCAGCACAAGCCAACAGTCCAGCCTCATCCAATATCACCTTAGCCCGGAAACGCGATTCCCAAAAATGCCCTGTGCATTCGTCTTCGCGATTACTCAACCGAGCGATCTTCTCTGCCGTGCAGCGCATCCACCAGCTGATATCGCTGAGCCGTCGACGGAGTTTGGAAATTAAGTCTGGTTGGTTGAGAATTGTGGAGATGTGTACCTCAGTGGGGTCGATGGGCTCATGTTTTCTTCTTTTTTTGGGGTACAGCTTCAGCCACCTCAGAGCGACTTCTCGATCTGTCCAGGTAGCAACGACGTCAGGCCTGCTTCGTAGTACCAAATGTAGGTGATTAGTCATCACTGAATAGGTCAAGCAATCGATTCCGAAGATCGAAGCGAGAAACTCCAGACGCTCACGAATCCATTGCCGCCGGTGCTCGTAGCACTTCCCCGAGTACGGATCCTTTCCGCAAAGCACGGCTCGCCGAACACATCGGTGCATGCAATGGACGTTTTGGATTTCGGCGGGATTGATGACCTCGCCCCTTGCTTGTCTTGCCAACCGAGTGCCCCTTGGAATCGCAAACAAAAGAAACTGCCCCTATACGACTTCGAATTTATCGCAGCTCACAAACCTGTCAAGCAAAATCCATTACTGTTCGCAGTCTTCCACTCTGTTTTCGTGCAAGCAAAGTCAATCACTGTTCCCGGTCTCGAGCAAAGTCAATCACTGTCCCCAGTTTCGGTCCCCAGTTTCGGCAAAGTCAATCACTGTCCCCAGTTTCGTTCCGTCCCCAGTTTCGTTTCCCCAGTCTGTTTCTGCAGGAGGTTTTATCATGCGAGTTGGGAAATTGAACTCCAATCGGTTGGCGACAAAGCTAGGTTCCGCAAAACGTGCGATAGGCCGATTGTCCCGGTGGCGGGGGAAGTCGCAGGTCGGAGTATCTTTCATCACGTTTGAAAGTTGATTCCATTGCAGCCAGTAACCGCTCCATGACGCGGAAATCGTTATCACGGGTGGCCGCCAATAGCGCCTCTTCGACTCGGTGGTTGCGCGGAATTACTGATGGATTGACTGATCGCATTAGTTCGTCACTGGCAAGTGAAGTGGATTGCTCGCGATCAACTCGCTCGCTCCAGCTCGCATGCCAGGATTGAAACCTTTCGTCGCAATACAGATCATCACTCAGCTCAGCAGTCGAAAGATCGTCGAACGTTTTGGTATAGTCCGCACTCGACGCTTGCATCCAATCCAGTAGTTGTTGTACCAGTTCAGCATCACTGTTCTCCCCCGACTGAAGCCCAAGTTTCTTGCGCATTCCATCGAGCCAGTAGCTTTGAAAAGCAGCCGGATACTGCTGGATTACATTGGTTGCGATCTCGACTGCCGCATCTTGATTTTCGTCGAGCAAGGGTAAAAGCGTTTCCGCGAATCGAGCGACATTCCAATGTCCGATGTTCGGCTGGTTACCGTAGGCATACCGACCGCCATGGTCGATCGAGCTAAAGACGGTAGCCGGATCGTAAGTATCCATGAACGCACAAGGTCCAAAGTCGATCGATTCACCGCTGATCGTCATGTTGTCCGTGTTCATTACACCATGAACGAAGCCAACGAGTTGCCACCTCGCGATCAGTGAAGCCTGGCAATCCACGACAGCACGTAAGAATTCCAGGTACCTCTGCGAGTCATCAACGAGTTCCGGATAATGCCGAGCGATTGCATAGTCGGCCAAAGACCGCAGGTTGTCTAATTCGTGGAGCGTGGCTGCGTACTGGAATGTACCGACACGCAAGTGACTCGACGCGACGCGAGTCAGGACAGCTCCTTGGAGTTCCGTTTCTCGATAAACAGCATCGCCGGTCGTGGCCACAGCCAGACTGCGTGTGGTTGGTATCCCTAGCGACGCCAAGGCTTCGCTGATGATGTACTCGCGCAGCATTGGGCCCAGCGCGGCTCGTCCGTCACCGCCTCGCGAGTACAGTGTTCGTCCCGACCCTTTGAATTGGATGTCAAACAGTGCACCAGAGGGGGTGCGCTGCTCGCCAAGCAGAATCGCACGTCCATCCCCCAGCATGGTGAACCCACCGAATTGATGTCCGGCGTATGCCTGCGCAATCGGTTTCGCACCGGTCGGCAATTTTTGTCCGGTCAACAGACGTGCTGCCTCTTTGTTCGGTAAGTCACGAAGGGATAGTCCAAGGCCTTCGGCGTAACTTTGATTCACCACACAGACGTCCGGCGCTGAAAAGGTCGCCGGTTCGATTTCTTGAAAGAATATCCGGGGTAACTGCTGGTAGGATTGCTCGAGGTTCCAACCGTGGCCGGGAACATCAGCTCGCAAGGATGATTGTGTGGGCAAGTTGCTTCTCCGCAGCAGCGCTCAATATCCCAGTTTCGAATCTGGAACGACGCAAACCGTACCAGAAAATCGCTTGGGTTGCAGATCCTCTATGTGAAGTTTTTAAACAAGGGCAAAGTTTTTTCATTGCATTCACCGTCATCAAGACTCTTTCACCCGGGCTGGTGCAATTCGAATAGGTGAGGAAAGTGGCCTACATGCTTAGTGTCAGTCGGAATCGCCTCTTCCCTTTCTCGCATTCTTTACTTCATCTTTCCCATAGAATTTGATCAGCCCTTTCTTTTCCATCTCTGGGTAATCGCCTGGCCTTATTTTGTGGGTCATTTGGGTCAAGTTTTTTGGCTCACGAATGATCTTTCGATTCGGAAACTGCATCACGATGTTATCTAGGATTCTCTGTAGTTTCTTGCGAATTGACTCGGATTCTGGGCCAATCACAGGTTCTTCTTCCAGCACATCTTTGCCGGCGTTAAATAGTCGCCCATCGGTATAGAGTTTCCAGTCTTGGGTCCGCACCCAGCAGTAAAAACCTCGCTTTGAACTGCCCGAGGATTGAAAGACCCAACCGCGCGCACTGGTTTCGTCGCCCTTCATTAAATCAAGAATACTTGTGCCATCCGTGTTTTCTGGCAGCTTCGATCGAGTGACAGCAGCAATCGTTGGTAGGACATCACTGAAATCAATTGGGCTTTCGACTACCGTACCAGCCGGAATAATACCGGGCCAGTTTGCAACAAAGGCAACGTGGGTTCCAGCGTCAGTCGAATAGCCCTTGCCACCATAGACGTATCCACGCGCCGGCAAAGGCGAGATGATTGCCTGTCCCGTCCCATTATCACCGGTGATCATGATCAATGTCTTGTCTCGCAAACCGGTCTCTTCCAGCTTGCTAACCACCTTGCCAATCATTCTGTCCATGTGCTCGACCATCTCGCGGAATTTCTCGATATTGCGGCGTCGGAGGTTCTTATTCCAGTCCGGGCTATCGGGAGTTGGATCAAATGGCGAATGCACGTGAATCATTGGGTAGTAGGCAACGAATGGTTCGTTCTTGTTCCGTTCAATGAAGTTACAGATGAAGTCACTGACCAACTCTGGTCCATAGTCGTCTTCAGTCACTGCAACGCGTTTCCCATTCTGGTAAAGCGTTGGAGCTCTGTACCGAGGGGCTTTGTCCTGGAAGTTCCAGAGCATGTATTCATCAAAGCCTGCCTCATATGGCCCCTGGAAATTCTCAGGGCTCAATTGCCATTTACCGGCAATCACGGTCTTGTACCCGTTTTGCTTGACCATTTTGGCAAATGTCGGTTGGCTCAGGTCCATGTTGTAGAACTCGGTGTAATTGCGCAACCCATATCGCCCAGTCATGATTTTTACTCGTGACGGTGTACAAAGCGGCGCAGAATATGCGTGATCAAACCGCGCTCCTCCACTCGCCAGTTTGTCGATGTTCGGAGTGGAGTAAAATTCGCTGCCGTAAGCTCCGTAACACTCATACCCAATGTCATCCGCCATGATCAGGATCACGTTCGGTTTATCTTCAGCGTACAATAGGTGAGGGAGGCTCAAAACGCTGAGAATAAAAAATGAGAGGGTGATTCTCTTTGCGATATTAGTCATTTGTGCAATCCTCGAGGCACTGGATCACGAATGCTTCGCCCGGTCGTGATCGGCAAATTGCATGGTGACTCGGCAAAAATCAGCTTTAGTGGTGAGACGCGTAGATGCATGGCGTTGAACCTCAGGGTCTGTCACTCGCTCGCCTTATTTCTTCGTGACGCGAGTAGCCCATCCATCCGGTGACTCATGCGTTTAAGCAGGGCAGGTTGAATTGCTGCAGTGTTCCGCCGTTCAATCAGGTGTCCGGATTGGAGCGTAACGTTTTGCAATTCAGAATAATCATAAAGTTCTTCTGCGATGGTTTGACCAGATTTCCAATTGAGCCATCGAGTATAGCGTGCATTCTTGGTTCGGATCGAGTAGCCCATCGTCGCTGGTGTTGTGCTTGTCCAGGGTCGATTAAAATGGGTCAACAAGACCGCTCGGGTAGTCGCGTGCGGATCATTGAGTAGTGGCAAAAAACTGCGCCCGTCGAGCTCCATCGGCACCTCTAGTTCAGCCACGGCGGCCAAGGTTGGATACAAGTCGACCATCTCCACCAAAGATTCGGTGCCAACACCCGGGTGCACGAGATCTGGTGTTCGAATCAAAAGTGGCACTCGGGTGTCAAGTTCGAAGTTTGTCGCTTTGCACCAGCGATTTGTTTCACCCAGCGCGAACCCATGATCGCCCCAAATGACAATAATCGTATTCTGGTCTAGCTCGAGACGCTTCAGTGCAGCTAGCAACTTTCCGACCTGTGCATCGATGTAGCTCACGCAGGCATAGTAGCCATGCCGGAGAAGTTGGGTCTGTGCGGCGTTCAGGTTTTCGTTCTTTGGTACGCCTTTGTAACCGCCAAGTTCACGATGAGAATGCAACGCGATATCAGGTGACAGGCTAACTGGCTCACTTGAAGCGGCCGGCAGTTCAAATGCAGTCCGATCGTACAGATCCCAATACTTTTTGGGCGCATTAAAAGGCAAGTGTGGTTTGAAAAAACCAACCGCCAGGAAAAACGGTGTGTTCTCTTGTTCAAGGCTTTCAAGTGTCTTGAGAGCCAGGTTGGCGAGTTTGCCGTCGGGATAGAAATCGTCTGGCACATCGGCGGCCTCAAAGGCCGCTTGTTTCTTCTCCTTGCCCTGGTTTTGTGGTAGCACGTAGTTTCGCCACCCTTTGCGTTTCAGAGTTTCAGGTTCTGACCATGAAATCGGATCGAGTTCCGCTTGATTACCGCTGAAGATCTTTCCAAGACCAAGCGATCGGTAACCATTCTGCTTGAACAACTGGGGCAGTGTCACGTGATCCGGACGAGTTTCCCGAAATCGGTTACGGTTGTGCCAGACCCGTGTGTGATCTGGCAATAGGCCGGTAAGTAAAGATGTTCGAGAGGGGCCGCAGACGGCCTGCTGAACATAAGCCCGATCGAACCGCCTGGCAGACTTGGCAAACTGATCGATCTGAGGCGACTTGGCGAGAGGGTCCCGGTAGCAACCTAATGCGGGCCGCAGATCATCAATCGCGATGAGCAGAACGTTCGGGCGTTCAGAAGCATAGCTTTTGGGCGTTTGGGTACACGTCGCACCGACGTTTTGAATGATGATCAAGCATACCGTTACAGCGGAAGTGGTTAAGGAGTTCACGCAAGTCGTTTGGAATGCACCGAAGCAATTGAAGAGCTGTGCAAGCAGTTGAGCCATCACCTAGCCTTTTTTTCGAAGGGTGCCGCGCGGAGCACCAAACCGTTGGCCGCTCGCTGGATGTTCATCATCAAATTATTTTAATAGCGGGTTTGTGTGGATTCCGCTGACAGCAAACGAAGTCGGTGTACATGCTCCAGCAGAAAGTCTCTGACGTTTCGTGGCAAACGATTTGACATTGGAAGTAACCTGCCGAGAAATCTTTCACAGTTCTTCAAGAAGCGATTTCTGTTCCCCAGAAGATCGGCGATGATTTTACGAGCTACCGCGCCCGCTGCACAGCTTTCTCGTGCATCTCGATGAGCATCAAGGTGATTGAACTCTTTACGAGCGACCTTTCTTGCAAATGACTTGGCGTTAAAGAGGTGTTCGACAATCTACTCAGATGTCAGCCGATTGATCTTCCCGAGAATGGGAATGCACTGGTTCCACTCTCATCTGTGAGTGGTCGATCCGCAAGCGACTTCCCAAAAGCAAACTCGCGTCAGTGATTTTGCCTCAGGCAAGCATGGAAATATCTTGGGTCAGAGAACGTCCTAATATCTCACGCGTGAGCGAAAGGTTGCAGCCACAGCCTGCTGTGTTATAACGCGGGACAACGGCGATTCAAGTAGCAGTGAAAGCGTGTGGACTGTCAGTAATTGCTTTTGAAGAACGGGTTTGACCAATCGTTAGCAGAAAGAAACTATGAAGACGAAGGCCGTTGGGCTCATTGGTGCTGGATTACTGGGCTCAGCTTTAGCGGACCGATTACTTAAAAAAGGGTTCAAAGTCCACGGATTTGACACGAATGAAAGTCAACGAGACGCTCTCAGCCAGAGTGGCGGCATCGCTTGTGATAGTGCAGCGCAAGTCGTTCAGGGCTGCGAGGAAATTTTTCTGTGTTTGCCAGACAGTGAAGCTGTGCATTCTTTTGTTCGCCAGTTTCGCGACCAATTCGTGCCCAACCAGATTGTTGTTGACACAACAACTGGCGATCCCCGACAGATGGTTGCTGTGGGTCGGGCACTCGCCGACTTAGGAGTGTCATATCTTGAGGCGACGGTAGCAGGATCGAGTGCGCAGGTTACCGCTGGGGTGGTTGCTTTATTTTTGGGTGGAGACGCGGAAGTTGTAGAACGTGTAAGCCCGTTGTTGGCGGCAATCACATCAAAGCATTTTTACCTTGGTCCCGTCGGCACCGCTTCGCGATTTAAATTGGTTCACAATTTGGTTCTCGGTCTGCACCGAGCCGTTCTGGCGGAAGGATTGATGTTCGCTGAATCGCTCGGATTCGATCAGGAATTGACCCTCGAGATTTTGAAGCAGACGCCGGCCCAATCGGTTGCGATGGAAACGAAGGGCACACGGATGGTTGAAAGGGACTATGGGCTTCAAGCCAGGCTTTCTCAGCACCTGAAGGACGTGCGTCTAATTCGATCGGAAGCTGAATCGGTGGGAGCGCGTGTGCCGCTAAGTCGAATTCATGAATCGCTTCTGGAGCAGGCCGAGGAGTTGGGTTATGGCGAAGCAGACAATAGCGCTGTCATTGAAGCGTTTCGACATCCTCGAATGGAAGATTTGTAGATGCTATTGGGAATGAAATTGCCAATTGCTGTGGCGGTTGGTCTGCATCCAATCGATGGATTGGTGGTGGTGCTCTATTTGATTGGCATCACCATCATGGGTATCTGGATGGGACGCCGCATTTCAGGTTTGGATGAGTTCTTCATGCCTCGAAAGTTTGGTAAGGGCATGATGATGATGCATGCCTTCGGCACCGGAACTGCGTCTGATCAGGCTGTGACGGTTTCTTCGGAGACGTTTCGGTCCGGTCTGAGTGGGATTTGGTATCAGTGGCTCTGGCTTTTCGTGACGCCGTTTTATTGGCTGATTGCGCCAGTCTTTCGACGGTTCCGAGCGATCACGACGGCCGATGTTTATGAGCTTCGGTACGACCGAAGCGTCGCAATTCTTTTCGCGATTGTCGGCATGGCAAACATGTGCATTAAAATCGGCTTGATGCTCAAAGGTGCGGGTGCTTTAGCCGATGCTGGGACCGGGGGGCTGATTGAGGCCGATGTAGCGATTGTCGCGGTCACTGTGATGTTCGTTATTTATGGTGCTGCTGGTGGCTTGGGGGCGGCGATTGTGACGGACTACATTCAAGGTATTCTGACGATTGTTTTCTCTTTTATGTTGTTGCCCTTCATTTTGTGGGAGGTTGGCGGCATGGCTGGCGTTCGGGAAACTATCAGCAACAAAGCGATGTTGTCACTTGTCGCTCCCGGAAAGATCTCTTTGTTTTTTGTGGTGATGATGTCACTTCAAGCTCTGGTGGGCATCGTTGCTCAACCTTTCATCATGGGTGTCTGTGCAGCGGGAAAGACAGAATGGGAAGGTCGAGTTGGGATTGCGGGTGGTAACTTGATTAAACGACTTTGTACCGCGGCATGGTCTCTTACGGCGATCGCCGCTGTTGCATGGTATATCCAAATCGGGAACGATCCTGCGTTGCTCGATGTTGATTCACTCAAACAAACAGCGGATGGCATTTACGGGGACGTGGCACATGCCTTTCTGCCCCGTTTGGTGCCTGGATTGTTGGGTTTGTTCTTGGCAGCCTTGTTAGCCGGAGTCATGAGTTCCTGCGACTCGTTCATGATTAGTAGTGCCGCATTGTTCACCGAAAATATCTATAAGCCGCTTCGATGCGGAATGTCGGACCGGCACTATGTTTGGGTCGGCCGCGTGACCTCCGTTTTCGTTGTCGCGGGAGGTGTCGCTTTTGCTTTTTGGGTGCCAAGCGTCGTCAAAGCATTGGAAATCTGGTTCATGATTGCACCGATGATGGGGCTCGTGTTTTGGATCGGTCTGTTTTGGCGGCGAATGACAGTTGCAGGTGCCTGGGCGACTACCGTGACCGGATTTGCTGCGTGGTGGGTTTCGACACAAGCTTGGTTCATCAATGGGCTGGGGATGGTGCCGGAAAGTGAATCGCTTCGACTGTTGTGGGGCGAAGGCGACGAGGTTGTGGTCTACTTGCCTTGGCAAATCCTCTTTTATGGTTTGACCGCCTCCATGATTGGAATTGTAGTCAGTCTCTTCACACGGTCCGTGAGTCCAGAAAAGTTGAATCGCTTCTACCAGCTAAGCCGCACTCCAGTGCAGCCGGGTGAGCAAGTTTTGCTGCCCTGTACGTTACCGACGGCAACGCCAGTGATCGATCGCCCAATGCTATTCACGGCTGGCGGCTTGGAGATTCCCATGCCGTCAAGAACGTCGTTAGTTGGCTTTGTGGGAATCTGGTTGTTTGTTGGAGGAATTGTTGGTGCGTTTGTGTGGATTGTTTCAGAACGATAACGTCACACACCAGTCTCTCGTTTCTGGGAATCGCTGAGCCGTGAATTGTGCGAGTGTCCCAGCTTACTTCACTTTCAGCGATTTCAGGACTGAACTCAAACGCTTGCGCGCCGCTTCGGCTTCGTTGCTTCCGTCCGTTTTATCAATGGGGTTTTGCTCAGCTTGGTCTAGGCTAACGTCAAACAGTTTACCGTTGTCGTATAGCTTCCAGCGTTGATCGCGAACCCAGTGCTTGCCACGGTGTTCGACAAAGGCCCAGTTTCGGAAAGATGGCTTTCCGTTGATGATCCGTGACGCCAAACTGTGCCCATCGAGGGTAATGCCGTCAGGTAAGTCAGCTTGCCCAAATTCGGCGACTGTCGGCAGGAAGTCCGAGAAATCGACCAGGTCGTTGGCGATCTGTCCCGGCTTCACTTTGCCAGGCCAATTTGCGATCAGCGGTACAAGGGTGCCACCGTTGGTTAGCGATCCCTTTCCGCCAGGCACATCGACGCCGTTTCGCCGTGATACAACCGGAACGCGAATGTATGTGTCTTTCCTTTTCGGATTCGGGTTTTTTTCTGCTGAATAAATCGAGCGAACCGGCGAGCCGTTGTCGGTTGTGAAGATGACGAGAGTGTTATCTCGTAAACCAAACTCATCCAAAGCATCGATCAATCGACCAACGCGTACATCCATCGCCTCGACCATCGTCTTGAACGAGTCGTAATGGCCATTCGGTCCAAATGGAACAGGATCATCCAGGTCGTCCGTCACATCATGGCAAAGAGCCATTGGATAGTAAGCAAAAAATGGCGTTTCTTTGTTGCGTCGCATGAACTCAATCAGGAAACTGACATAGACATCTGGGCCATAGCTGTCGTCAAGTCCTTTCTGGAGCTTGCCGTTTTGATAAATGAATGGTGAGTGGTATCGAGCGCCCTCATGCCAACCGAACAAACACGATTCGTCGAATCCGAGTCGATTTGCATGATTGAGATCATTCTTTATCTCGCAAATCTGCCACTTTCCGGCTACTGCCGTTGCATAGTCAGCACGCTTCATGATTTGGCCAATGTTGTGTGGTTCTTCTTCCTTTGGGAAAGTCCCCCACTTTGGGTTGCCCGTGCGAAACGGATATCGACCTGTCATCAGCGTGATCCGGGTTGGATGACAGACCGGCATGCTGTAGCAATGCGTGAATTTCATGCCGTCTTCTGCCAACGCATCTAAACGGGGCGTCTTGTATGATTCACCTCCGTAACAGCCAAGTGCATCTACGCCAACATCGTCCGCCATGATAAGCAGGATATTAGGACGATCATCGGCCAGTAATTGAGTGTTCAGTAGGATTGATGACGACAAAGATATCGCTATCAAGCTGAGAGCGAGTACAAGCTTGTATGAATAAACCTTGATCACGACCTGAAATTCCCCGTTCTGAAAG
>JAYZAR010000433.1:0-7536 GCA_036339635.1 Planctomycetota bacterium
ATTCTGGGCGTTTTGCATTGTCACCGTCGGGCCCATGGCGGGCCAAGCGGGAACGCGGGGGACACCCGGATTATTGAGGTCCGTCGTGCTCGGGTTGCTGATCTGCTCCCAAAGTGCTTGCTGCTCGACATAGGGCGTCAAACCGACCAGAAAACTGAGCGACTGATTGTTCGTGCGGTCCGACGCAAGGAAGTATCGATCACCCCCTTGGAGGTTACCCCCGGTTCCGCCTAGTTGCGTCGGCAATTGCTTAAAGGCTGAGTGATAATTGTGAAGCCCCAAGCCTATCTGCTTGAAGTTATTACTACAGCTCATTCGACGGGCGGCCTCTCTAGCCGCTTGAACGGCGGGAAGCAACAAACCCACCAACACACCGATAATTGCTATCACTACCAACAGCTCAACGAGTGTAAAACCGGACAAACGGTCGCGGCGACGAATCAACATTTGGATGTCTCCGAGGATTAACGGGTAAAAATAAGCAGAATGAACGGAATCAAAGAAGATTCTTTGGGTACAACGGCGGACAGCTAGGGACTAATCTCTTTCGGAAATCATTTCCGCGACTTCTTGCTCATACTCCTCGGTCTCTTGAGCGGTCGGCAAATCACCGGACGGTGCGATGACCGTGTTTTCCTCGGTCCCGCAACCCGCCACAACGATCAGTGGAAGAAGAAACGCCAAACCGTGAATAAAGGAACGGGTTTGTAATCGGCGTAGCATGGCTTTCTCAGCGAGTTTGAGGTAATCGGTTTTTTTTAAACTTACGTACTTTAGCAACCGCGTCGAGGGCCACCTGTAAAGGATCGCTACTAACGGCAAACTAGTCGACTTAAGGTAACTGATAAAGTGAGCCCCCCCTGACTAGGCAGCATATTTCGCCCACGAGATAGCAGGTTGAAAAGGGACGTTTGACAAAGAGGCGCGAAACGCCGCCCCAGCAGAACACCGCGATCGCCGAAACCGTCCCTAAAAATCCTGCTGGCAAGCGAACCGGCCAGAGCTGTTCACGCGTGCGGGCCAACGCCGCCTCTTGCAGCGTAGGAGATTCTTCCAGCACGCCCGAAAAGTCCTCCCTGCTATTTTTCGAAATGAACTCTGCGGCCAATAAAGTGTTAATGGAATAGGCTCCCCCTGCCACTCACTGCGAAAGATTGCCGCCGATCCGTGTTCGCGATGATTGAAACGCAGCTTGGGAAATACACGCCTCGGAAATAGAGCAACGGAAGCATAGCGAAATCAGGAGATTTCGTTACTCGATGGCCCGGTCAATAAAAGAGCTCTAATCGCAAGTGATTTGGGCAATCGATGAAGACCGAGTCTGTCTTTTCATCACGGAGGCCACTTGCTGGCCCGATTTCTGCCAATTTTGCTGTCGAAAGATAGTCCCGATGATCGGCAGCAGTCTTTTTCCGCTGCTAATCGTCAGTCCAGCGCAAAATCAGAAGTCCCAAATAAGCGTTCACTGCCACTCAAATCATCAGCTACTATTTGATTGAGGTCAGCAGATCTGCCTGCTGCGTCCGATTGAGGTGGCAAGGTCCCGGCAGCCGCACATTCTTGACTTGATGCCTGTTTGCTCGTACGGCGGTCCGATCGTCTTTTTGGTCAAGCGATTGAATAAGGGATCTGCTACCGTCCGAACCGGCCGTCACCTTTTCATCATGGACAAACCCCTGATCAACTTGTTTGCCCCATCGCCGCCGGGCTTTTTCCGAAGTGGAAAGTCCTTGCTTCTGGCCTTGCGTCGAGGTTTACCCCTGTTGGGTGCCACTGTAGAATCTCGGCTTGCCTGATCTCCGCGTTCTGCGAGTCTGGTGCTGTTGGGCTACTCACTCTTTACCAGCGAGTTGCCTGCACTTTTGAAGCGGATTTGAGTGTAGCGGGTAAACAACTGGCGTTGATGGTTGACCGCCGCGCCTACCGAATGCCCACAAAACACTGCAAATCACTGGAGAAAATTCACAATGGATGGGTGGCAGAGTGGTCGAATGCACCAGTCTTGAAAACTGGCGTACGTTTGCGCGTACCGTGGGTTCGAATCCCACCCCATCCGCTTTTCTTCTATTTAGTCAAGTCACACGCTCGCCGGACTTGCAGGTCATTGCTCGAGTTTGAACTGCGAACCTCAGGCAGCCCTTCTAGCCCGCCTCAAGGACGATGGCCAACGACCCTGCTTACGCTCCCGGACCAACGGAAAACACCGTTCGCACGACCGACGGCGAAGTGCTTAACGTACCGTCAGGGTGGGGATTGCTGCCGCCTGGCGATGCCGGTTTAACACGGCGCGTAAAAGCCGCTGGCGAGCACTGGCTTGTACAGGAAAAAAAGGGACGAAGAACGTTCTCCAAAGGGGTTTGGGCTCCAACAGAAACCATCGATCGAATCCGCGATGAGCTCGAGATTGAGCGTTCAACCGAAAACTATGCCAAGCGGAAAGCGGCCGACGTTCGGCGACGTGAGATCGCGCAGGCCGATTACGTCGAAGACTTCCAGGTTGCGGTACTAGGCTTCCTGGATTTTCATCCCACGCACGCGGAACTCGCAAAAAAGATGGCGCGTGCGGTGACCGATCACGCGACACCCGTGGGCAGCGGCACGGTCGCCCGAACCAAACGCATCCCCGTTGAGCAACGAGCCGAGGCTGCCGTGATCGCTTGGATGCGACATCAGACGACCGCCTATGATTCGATGAAGATCGCACGAATTAAAGGTAAACGCCGGGAAGTGCGTCGCATGCTAGCGGCACACTCAAAGTCGCTGCTGCGGCGATACCAGCAAGGCCGACCGCCGACGGATGGGTGCCCGCTTCAAATCGCACTGTCCAAACAGAACGACGAGGGATTCATCTCGCGATTAACCAACAGTGAACAAAAATGATCACCTGGTCCTTTCTGGTCGCGTGATTCTAAATCGTGTGACATTTGGAACCAGGGCATCTGAACTCACCGACCACGAATCGTTCCAAGTCTTGCTCGATCAAGATCAATCGGGATTTCAGCGCTGCAGTTCTTCACACGTACCCGCAGTAATCTCTTTCCGGAGTCAATCTGGTCGATTTCGAGCGATTTGGCCATCCCAATCGCTAGAGGCACGGTTTCGAGCACGGCCGCGAATAACACGAACTTGCCAGCCAGCCTAGAGTGCCCTGGTTTGGGAAGTACAAAGCAATTGCCCTGAATTGCGGTCGTCGATCACTTCTGCTTCGCCCGTTCATCGTATAGGACAGATGAATCACGAAGCTCTACTCGTGCAGCAACGAAGGAATTGCGATGAAACGAAGATTTATCTTGCTCGCTCTGATGATGTGCCTCGCCACCACGGTTTCAGTACAGGCTCAGGAAAGAACGCTGTTCGAGTTTGACAAACCGAGCGCCACCCGGCAGTGGCAAACCGTCAATGATGGCGTGATGGGGGGACGCTCGGACGGTCGATTCAAAATCAATTCCGCAGGAAATATGGAGTTTTTTGGAAATTTGTCGCTGGAAAATAACGGTTTGTTCGCATCGGTGCGGGCACGGGGCAACCAGCTCCCGTTGGGTAAAGATGATGTGATTACCGCACGCGTTCGTGGCGATGGTCGTGAATACAAGTTCAATGTTTACGCGGGGCGGACGATGGGAGGAATCTCCTTCCGACAGTCTTTCCAAACGAAGAAGAGCGAGTGGATCGAGGTTCAGTTTCCGATCGACAGGTTCGTCGCTTCTTGGCGGGGACGAACCTATGCGTCCCAAAAACTCGATCCTACGAAAATTACCGGGGTTGGTTTCTTACTCAGTGACAAGAAGCCTGGACCCTTTAAACTCGAAGTTGAATGGATCAAGGGTGGTCCCGTCGAAAGAAAGATTCAGTAGCCGCGGCCGCGCGACGACCGCGACTCCTCGATTCGCAGCGTTGAACGACAACGGCGAGGCAAAGGGTGCCAAATCTCTTCCGTGACTTGCCGGCTGATCTAGCCGATGAATTCTCCGAAATTCTTGGCAAGGGTAACGAAGTTCGGATCGAGCGGATTGTCTCCAGCGGGCAATTCAGTCCACCTGGGTTCTGGTATGACCAACACGAGGCGGAGTGGATCGTGCTGCTTCAAGGATCCGCTGAGCTTGCTTTTGAAGATCATCGAAAGATCGCCTTAAATCCCGGCGATCATCTGTTGATTCATGCTCACCAAAGACACCGCGTCGAGCGGACATGTCTTCAGGAGAAAACCATTTGGTTAGCGGTTTTTTTCCGCGAGTGAGACGCCGCCTCTCCTTCGCAAGTGCACAGTGCAACGGAGTTGTCATCATGCCTGAAAACTAGGGCTCCGATCGAATACGCCCCATCGATCACCTCCGAAGCCTGCAGGCATCGCCGAAGGCTGCAGAATCGGCTTCTCTCAGCGTATGCAGCCGGGACGCTCCACCGGGACTGCTGGCCGGCGAGAAAGAATAAGTCGCCTGCCTCCGGGACCTCACAGCACGCTTTCGAGGCAGCAACTTACAGGACCCCAACAACGATGAACAAATCCGCAGACTGATTGAAACAGAAAAAGCTTCGATTGAAGGCCGGTTCCGACGACCAACCTACATGGCATCCACGATCTCGCCTAAATTGAACAGTATCCAGACGCTAAATTAAAACCTTCCACTTAATAATTGGAGCGGTGACGCGTGAGCCAAGTCACTCGAATCGAACATCCTCTGGTCGAACATCACCTTTGCACCGTGCGGGATGCTCAGACGCGCCCCAGCGAATTTCGCAGTGCAATTCACCGGCTGTCCGTTTTGGTCGGGGTTTACGCCACACAAGACCTCGATGTTCAACCAACGAAGATCCGCACACCGATCGCAGATGCCGATTGCTGGAATCTCAAAGTTCGGATTGGCTTGGTTCCGATCCTTCGTGCCGGACTGGGAATGGTTGATCCGCTACAAGACCTGCTTCCCGATTCAGCGGTATGGCACTTAGGCTTGTACCGAAACGAAGAAACAGCCGAACCAGTAGGTTACTACGACAAGTTGCCAAGCAGTGGTGCGCCGAACATCGCCTTGGTTCTCGATCCGATGCTCGCAACGGGTGGCTCGGTGGATCTCGTGGTTCGCCGGCTGATGAACTGGGGAGTCGACGAGATCCGAGTCCTCAGCATCATCGCCTCGCAACAAGGCTTGGACCGCGTACACCGTGACTTTCCCAACGTAAAGATTTACGTCGCGGCCATCGATCCAATACTGAATGACCAATCGTTCATCGTTCCTGGGTTGGGCGATGCCGGCGACCGCATCTTCGACACGCCCCAACACGGTTAAGGCCCCCTTGTGGCAGCGTCACGAGTTCGACTCCGGCGACCGCCCCAAGCAACGCGTGCAATGGGGGTGAGTCCGTGCCTTCAGGACCACGTGCCTGCAGGACGATTCGCATGAAAATGATCGTGGCATTAGCTTCAATCTGTCGCGGAGCGAGACGCACGAACAAAATCGATCTCGATGTGAACCCGAAATGCCTTACAGCATTCCGTACAACAAACCGGCAACGCAACCGGTCATACAGCAGGCGAGCATGCCACCGAACATCGCTCGCAAACCGAGTTGTGCGAGATCGGATTTGCGGTTGGGCGCCAAGGGGCCAATCCCACCGAGCTGAATCGCGATCGCACCAAAATTGGAAAACCCACACAAAGCGTACGTCAAAATCACGCGAGAACGTTCGCTCAGGGAGTTAGCGCTACTGTCAATCAAGCCGAGATAGGCGACAAATTCGTTGATCACCATCTTTCGGCCGAGCAGATCCCCAGCGATGGTGCAGTCACTGCTTTCAATTCCCATGACCCAAGCCAATGGCCACATCACAAAACCAAAAATCCGCTGCAGCGATAACTCTGCTCCCACGATCCCACCGACAGCCTGCAGCAAGATATCAATGAACATAATCAGGGCCAAAAATCCAATCAGCATCGCAGCAATATTAATCGCCAGCTTCATTCCCTCACTGGCACCGTTGGCAGCCGCCTCAATCACATTACTTGCCCCCACATCCATTCGAGCCTCAACCGCATCGACCGACTCAGGCGTTTCTGTCTCGGGCTGAAGAATCTTGGCCAACACAAGCGCTGCCGGCGCGGAGATAATTGATGCAGTCAGCAGGTGGCCAGCACTGACGCCAATCGTGGCAAAGATCGCCATCAAGCTACCGCTGATCGTGGCGAATCCACTCACCATCATCGCATTCAATTCACTACGGGTCATCGTTGCGACATACGGCTTGACGACCAACGGTGCCTCCGTGTGTCCAACGAGCACATTGGCTGCGGCTGCCAGAGCTTCGGCACCACTCACGCCGAGCGTTTTCTGCATGACCAATGCCATGCCGCGGACCACCCACTGCATCACTTGCAGGTAATACAGCACGCTCATCAAGGAAGCGAAGAAGATGACGGTCGGAAGTACCCCAAACGCAAAGGTCGTCATGATCGCGCGGGGATGCGTCGTGTTCGCCGAATTCTGCGCGTCCGGGTTCACCTGGAACAAAAACTCTGTGCCAGCTTCGACACTTTTCTGAATTGTTCCGAAGAATGACTCGACTGCGAAGAAGACAATCCCATTGGGATATCTCGTGGCGCTGACCGGTTCAAAGTTAGTCGCGTTCAGCTGATCATTCGTGATCGCCTCGCGAAGCTCTTCCACACTCGAGTAGCGGCCACCGAAGATAAGATTCATCTGCAGATGTTTCGACTGCAGTGATCCCTCATCGATCGCCGAGGCGATCTCGATGTGGCTTTGAAATTCACGCGAAAAGGTCCACCGCTGGGAGTTAAAAAAGATTGCTCCCAATACTAATTGGAGCCCGACTCCCATAACCACTAATCGCCACGGGATGCTGCGACGATCGGAACTCATCAACACAGCGAGCCCGATCATCACAGCCAAGCCGAGCAAACTGACGCCATTTAAAGAAGAGACGCTGCCGATGAACAAAGTGGAATCCTTTGGGACCAGCCGGACGGATCAAGATCGTTTTTCGATCGGTATAAAATCACGTTCGGTCGATCCGGTGTATACCTGACGCGGACGATTGATTCGCGTCGATGGATTGGCGTGCATTTCACGCCAGTGAGCAATCCAACCTGGTAGTCTGCCAATGGCGAACAGCACAGTAAACATCTGCACCGGAATCCCAAGGGCTCGATAGATCACGCCCGAGTAGAAATCGACATTGGGATAGAGCTTTCGTTCAATGAAGTATTCATCCCGCAACGCCACTTCTTCGAGCTGCTGCGCGACTTCGAACAACGGATCATCGAGATTCAATTTTTTCAACAGTTTGTCGCAGCTGGCTCGAATGATGGTTGCCCGAGGATCAAAGTTCTTGTAGACCCGGTGTCCAAATCCCATCAATCGGAATCCGTCCTGTTTATCTTTTGCCATGTCCACGTATTTTCGGACATTGCCGCCATCAGAAGCAATCCGGTCGAGCATATTCACACAAGCTTCATTGGCACCGCCGTGCAGTGGTCCCCATA
Organism: Planctomycetota bacterium; assembly: GCA_036339635.1. Lineage (GTDB taxonomy): Bacteria > Planctomycetota > Planctomycetia > Pirellulales > Pirellulaceae > Rubripirellula. The sequence goes on from JAYZAR010000433.1 coordinate 7,496, forward strand.
ACGCGCCGATTCCTGCTGAGATCGAAGCAAACAAGTTTGCG
>JAYZAR010000434.1:0-28567 GCA_036339635.1 Planctomycetota bacterium
CCTCTGGGTGGCTAGCTATTTCCAAGCATTTTGTTTTAGCTGCAAAGATCGGGAGCAAAATTTTTCGGACCAGTTTTCAGCGTTACCCAAACCGATCGAATTACCCCGGTGGCGGCAAATCGAGGCCTTCGCGGTCGATCCATCGGAACAACTGTGGCTGACGAGTGAGGGGTCTCCAGCACCCCTCGGACGAATCATCCACAGGTCGGAAGATTAAATTGCACTCATTGAATACCACCAACCAACAGCCGATCGAGCGATTTTTTGCTCAAAAGAATGGCTGATCGAGGAACTGGCTGAGTGCCTTGCTCTCAACCCAAACGGAATATCGCATGAGCTATGAGGTGGAACAGAAATTTCTGGTTCAGGATCCCGAAGCCCTTCATCAGCGACTGATCGGATTGGGCGGTATTCCCCTGCCGACGGAAAAACACAGCGACACGTATTACAACCATCCCTGTCGTGATTTCGCAGAAACTCAAGAGGCACTTCGGGTTCGGCGAGTCAACGGGCAACCTTTTTTGACTTACAAAGGGACAAAACTACCCGGTTCCGTCAAAGCCAGACGTGAATTGGAGTGGTCCTTGGCCCCGGGTGATGTGGATGGAAGCCAGACCGAGGAATTGTGGAAATTGCTTGGTTTCCGCAAGGTCGCAACCGTCACCAAAACGCGGCAACGCTTCGCTTTGGCAGCCGACCCATCCCCGTTCACCATCGTCATTGACGAAGTCGATCAACTGGGTTTTTTTGCCGAGATTGAATTGATCGTTACGGGCTCAGAAGAAGTGGATGTGGCTCGAGAGCGAATTTTAGACCTCGCTGTGCGGTTAAGACTGGATATCAGCGAGCCACGGAGTTATTTGAGAATGTTTTTGGGACTAGACGGTGACGAATAATTGACTCGATGAGGGTGGTCAGCCTATCCTCATGGTTGGTAATCAATCGAGTAATAGTTGTTCAAATCGAACACGGGAGTATTTTGATGAATAAAGTGATGAGCTTTCTGGCAATCATGGCGGTCGCATGTGCGACGGTAATTGCCGGGGAAGTGGACTTGAAAGGCGTGAAGTGCGTGATCGCCTCGGCCCGTCCCGCGCAGATGTCGAAGTCTGCCGATTACAAGGATGGCAAAGTCTATTTTTGCTGCGGAAACTGCTTGGGAAAATTCAACAAGGATGCCAAGCCATTTGCTGCCAAAGCCAACATGCAATTGGTTTCGACCAAGCAATATGAACAGAAAGGCTGCCCGTTTAGCGGTGGAGACCTGAATCCCGCAACCGCCATCGAAGTGGCCGGCACGAAGGTCGCTTTTTGCTGCAACGGTTGCAAAGGGAAAGCAGAGAAAGCGGAAGGCGAAGAGCAAGTCAAATTGGTTTTCGGTGACAAGGCTTTTGAAAAAGGTTTCGCTCAGAAAAAGTCAGACGACTCCTGAGCTCTTGTCGACTGGACACAGTTTTTTTGAAGCCGGCAACCTCGCTGGGAGGTCGCCGGCTTTCTTTTCGGGTATTGTGAATCGTATCAATTCAATCCATTCACCCACCCACTGACTTTATGTATCTTCGCCTAGCTCGTCGCTTCCTAACCGAAACCGACAAAAGGCTGCTGCTCAAAGCCGCCTGGACGCTCGGGGTACGCGGATTATGGAGTGTCCATCAACACAAACAACGTCTTAAACGCGGTGAGTTCTTTCCCCCGTTTCTGTACATGTCAGTTATCAACAGTTGCAATTTGCGTTGCCAAGGATGCTGGGTTGACGTCGGCGCCAAGCAGAACCGGATCGAAGTCGATGCCGCCAACCAAACCATCGCCGAAGCCAAGGCGATGGGCAACAGCTTCTTCGGCATCCTTGGTGGCGAACCGTTCATGCACAAAGATTTGATGAAGATCTTTGAAGCCAACCGAGATGTTTATTTCCAAGTCTTTACGAACGGTCATTTCATCACCGACGAAGTTGCGGCAAAGCTCCGCGAGTACGGAAACGTCACACCGCTAATCAGTGTCGAAGGAACCGAGTTCATTAGCGATACGCGACGCGGACGATTGGATGTACTCAATCACACGATGGAAGGTTTGAAGGCAGCTCTACGAAACAAATTACTTGTTGGCGTTTGCACCAGCGTCTGCAAGTCGAACATCGATGATCTGGTAAACGAAGCTTGGGTCGATCGCTTGATTGAGATGGGTGTCATGTACTGCTGGTACCACATCTATCGACCGGTCGGGCCGGAGCCGAATCCGCAACTCGCACTTTCCAGCGAAGAGCAACGCCGTGTTCGGCAGTTCGTCGTCGATACCCGCGCAACCAAACCCATCATTGTCATCGACGCCTATCACGATGATGCTGGTAACGCCTTGTGCCCCGCAGCCACCGGATTCACCCATCACATCGGTCCTTGGGGTGACATCGAACCCTGCCCGGTGATCCAGCTGGCCACGGAATCGATTCACGATAAGAAACCGTTGAAGGAAACCTTCAATGAGTCGGGGTTCCTAAAAGACTTTCGGGAACTCACCGCGCAGAATACCCGTGGCTGCGTAATCAGGGAGCGACCCGATTTGTTGGTCGAGTTGGCAGAGAAACACTCCGCTCGCGACACGACCGCGCGCGGTGAGGTGATTGCTGAACTGCGGAATGTAACCCCTCGTCGCAGCCAGTTTCAGCCAGGTGACGAGATTCCTGAGCGAAGCCTCGTTTATCGTTGGGCAAAAAAGTATGCCTTCAACGATTTCGGCACCTACTCACGGCACTTCGACGCCGCCAGCTACCGCGATCCGGATCAAGCAACGGCGGCCCAAGACGTGGTGAACCACTAATAGTCGGTGAATCACCGACATGCGGAAAAGGGCAGGGCGATCTCACGTTCCGCCCCCTCCGAGCAAGTCGCTCTTTACCTGCTCCTGGCCGCTCGGTAACTATCAGAACCCCGCGACGCTGGAGCCTTTGCGGTGAGCGAGTTCTGTCAACCGAGGCAGGAAGCCTGTTCCGCGAACTCGCGTCGACGCCCCGTTCAGCGCTGCACGAGGCCTGAACCCACTGGATCATGCAAGGAAGGACCCAATCGTGGCAAATGCCAGCAATACAAGTACTGATGGAATGCTTGCTCTTGAACAGACCATGGAGATCGGCCAAACCGATTTAAATCAGACCGCTGATCTCGACCAGATCTTCGACTTTAGCCAGGCCACCTCAACGGCCATTACAAAACTTTCTGAAGGCGAATTTGCCTACCTTTCCGAATACGCGATGACTCATTTGGCACCGGCTCTATTGATGGCGGGAATCGGCTTGGGAGTTGTCTTCCTCGGCTATCTAGTCGCCTCGCATCTCTCCCGAGCAATCAGCCGCCCGGTTTGCCGTCGCGTCGACGAAACTCTCGGCCGCTTTGTTGGCAGAATTATTTTTTACGGCATTCTGTTGAGCGTGATGGCAGCAGTTCTATCCAAACTGGGGATACCGCTGGGTGGATTGGCTGCTGTACTGGCGGCAGCCGGCTTTGCCGTTGGCTTGGCGTTTCAGGGAACGCTCAGCAATTTTGCTTCGGGTGTACTGATGTTGGTCTTTCGCCCATTCAAAGTCGGAGATGTCATCAATGCGGCTGGCGTGACGGGACGAGTCAATGAGATTGATTTGTTCACCGTGACTCTGGATACACCCGACAATCGACGGATCATCGTTCCCAACAGTTCAATTTCAGGTGGCACGATCGAAAACATTAGCTTCCATCCCCACCGCCGTGTCGAAATCCTGATCGGCGTGAACTACACCGCAGACCTTCAGCAAACGCGTTCGGCATTGCAGGCCGCGACGGCAACCTTTGCAGAACAAACCATCCCAGGTGAAGACCGCGGAGCGGCCGTGGTACTTAGTAATCTCGGCGACCATGCCGTGGAGTGGAAAGTGCGACTCTGGGTTGCGACGGCTGATTATTGGTCAATCCACGAATCGTTAATGGGTGAAATCAAAACACAATTGGATGCTGTGGACATCGGCATTCCGTTTCCACAATTGGATGTTCATCTAAATCGGATCGACGAACCGCAGGAAGAGGTAACACTGCGACCAAGAGTGCGGCCGACTCGACGGGAGAGTGATCTGCCAGTTGGATCTATTTTCTGAGCCGCGTCGATCCCAGGCAGTTTGTTTCGTGGTCGCCAACGGAGTAACAGAGCGAGCTCCCTCAGGGCCGCCTCGGCGTGCTTGATTTTGCAACGAAGAATTTTGCTTCGGCGGAGTTTCTGACAACCGCCATTCGCGTCCGCTCAAGTGATCAATACTCCATCAATTGATCGGCCAGGCGGAGATTTCCGCCACGGGCATCAACGAGGGCGGAAGATTTTTTTGACATTCGCTTGTATTCAAAAAAAATCGGTTCGCCTTACCACGCAGCACTTCTCCCTGACTATGATATCGATCGCAGAGGGTCCGTTGCGGATAGCATCGTGTTGCGGACAGCATTGATTCGTGCGGTAGACCATTCATTGGTCAGCAATCGCATCACAGGGAGGAGTCATCGTCATGTGGCATACAAGCCGGGGTGATCGGACGTTATGCGGAGCAGAAGCGGCGCTGGTGCGTCGTGCGATCGGCAATATGGTCGATGGCATCTTGATGCGTATTGACGAGGAATTGGAAGACGGCGTGATTGGCGTCGATACCGGGATTGCCGTCTATGACCTGTGTTCGACGTCGCAGCGAGTGGGACTGCTTCATCAAGTTGCCAAGCATTTGCTGACCGACACCGATTCAGCCTTGGTTTTATCGGCGGCGCTCGAAGCAACAATCGCTGCCATCTTTGTCGACATCCGGGACCAAGTCGCAATGGAAATTGAATTCCTGCCGCAACTGATGGAAACTAAGGACCAGCCAACTTGGCGACGGATGGTTCTGGATGCCTACCTGTCGACACTCGCACCAGACGATTTGGGAAACAAAGTTTGGACCGAAATGGTCGAGCAACTCCCTACGGAAGATTGCCGATTCATTCGCCGCTGGGAACACATGATCGACTCTTTGGCGGACGCCATTCTGTGGGATCGTGACTTTGAATTAGCGGATCAGTTTCTAGATTCTGATCCAGTCTCTGCATTTGATCGTCGCCAAGTGCTCGGAATCAGCAACGATTATTTCACTAGAATCGCGCCTGATCCCCGCGCAGAAGATGTCCGACGGGTGGTATCCCAGACCCGGGCGATCGTGCATCGCAAACCGCGGTAATCCGTTTTCGATCTTGCCAGCAATGGCGACCACAGCGTAACTACGGTCGAGCTGCATTTTCCTGAGGGACCGACCGGAGTCCGCCAATGTTGGGTCGTCTATTCCACGCGTTGGTTCGTGGCTTTCATTGCCATAACACGCATCATCGCTTTGCCTGGGATGCCTTGCCGTTGGTGCAAACCAAGGCGGGCAAGAATCTGGTCCAGATGCTATTCCGCTATCAACATCACTACTTGACCGGTGCAACCGATCCCGACACACGATTTCGTGACTTTCAAAATCATGTGATTCATACACGCGACGGATTTTGGGGCGGAGCACCTCGCGTTGCTCACGCTTGGTACGAACGATTACAGAGGTACCTTCGTACAAATCGTTATCGGGATGCGGCACACGCCGCAGGGGTGCTAAGCCACTACTTCACCGATTCATTGCACCCTTTACATACCCACCATGACTCGGTCGAAAAAATCCTTCATGGCCCGATCGATTGGAGTATTCATTGTGGGTACGAATCGATTCTGAAGAGCTGGCAGCAAAACGACCTTCAGGTTGTCTTTCAACTCAGTACGGGACCCGGCTGGCTTGGGGAAGTGATCTTGCACTCAGCACGATACGCAAATCGAAAATACGAGACGCTCCTGGAAGGTTATGATCCAACCAAGACGCTTCTGGATCCACTGGGAGCGCTGAGTGCTGGATCACGAATCGCGATGGCCGAAATCTTCGGGCTCGCCATCACCGGCTGGGCACGCGTACTAGAACGGGCGGCTACCGATGCGGAAATCGCTCGCGGTGGATCGTTACCTCGATTTGGGATGACCCTTCCAATCGTCATCGCCACCGCGCGGATCCCCACGCAATGCTATTCTGGTTGGTCTGAAGACAGAGACCTCCGAAACAGCGTTGCCGAACTACTTGAGGAGTGGCGGGTCACCGGAAGGGTCGAGAAAAACCTGTCAGCTGAAGTCGATATCGTGCACCGGGTCATCCGAGTCCGAGAAGACGAGAAAAACTGGATCCGACAGCGGCGTGACCGGCTGAACTCTCGGCATACAATGATTGGAATCCAGTCGCCGGCGAACCGACTGGCCTCGACCACCTGCGCAGCAATCCCCATAAAACGGGCAGCTTTGCCGTAACAAGCATTCATCGAATCACTGGATTGGGATAATCTGAAAATCCTTGATCCGTTCCGTCTTTGTTATTCGTTCTTATCGGATTCATCATGCGCGCATTTGAAGCCACCGAACACTACTTTGATCTCGCCGCCGAGCACTTAAAGATCGAGGGTGCTCAACGCGAAGCGTTGCTCATGCCCCTGCGGAGCGTCAATGTCCGGGTCACGATTGAGCGTGATGACGGTAGCCTGTCGAATTACGTTGGCTTTCGAGTACAACACAACCAATTTCGCGGACCGATGAAGGGCGGCCTTCGGTATCACCCCGAAGTCGATCTCGATGAAGTTCGTTCAATGGCCAGTCTGATGACCTGGAAGACAGCCGTCGTCGATCTTCCCTACGGCGGCGCGAAAGGGGGAATCGGTGTCGATCCGTCGGAATTATCCACGCGTGAAATCGAACGCTTAACTCGAGCCTTTGTCGATCAGATTCACGACATCGTGGGGCCTGACACTGACATCCCCGCTCCCGATATGGGGACTGACCATCGTGTGATGGCGTGGTTTCGAAACCAATGGGAAAAATACCACGGCTTCAATCCCTCAGTGATTACCGGAAAACCGGTGGAAGAATACGGAGCCAAAGGTCGCGAAGAGGCAACCGGACGGGGTGTCGGCGCGCTCACGGTGAAGCTGACAAAACGACTTGGACGCATTGCCGAGAAAACCAAAATTGCGATTCAAGGATTCGGAAATGTTGGCTCACATGCGGCAAAGTATTTGTCAGAAGCACAGTTCCCAATTGTCGCCGTCAGTGACGTCTCGGGCACCTACTACGATCCTAACGGGTTGAAAATTGGCGAACTCCTGCACCACAAACTCAATCAGCCCAGCGGATTGCTGGAGGGGTACACAGGATGCCAAATCCTACCGGTCGGAGATTTGCTGGAGCTTGAGGATGTCGAAGTCTTGATTCCCGCTGCATTGGGCGGGGTGATCACTCAGGAGAATGTCGATCGCATCAAGGCATCTGTTATCGTCGAAGCGGCAAACGGGCCGATCTGGCCCGAGGCCGACAAAGAACTGGAAGCAAGAGGTGTCACCATCTTGCCCGACATCCTGGCCAACGCAGGTGGCGTTACAGTCAGCTACTTTGAGTGGGTGCAAAATCGACAGCATTACCGCTGGACACTCGACCGTGTCAGACAGGAATTGGACCACACGATGAATCAAGCATTTGAAACGGTCTGGCAAACGTCACAGCAAACCAATCTTTCGTTGCGAACCGCAGCCTACATTATCGGAATCACGCGGGTTCAACGAGCAGCCGAGCTGGCCGGCTTCGCCTCTGCCTGAGAGCTGTACAACAACAAGAAATAAGCTTGAACAAAATCGACGGTGCAAGTTCACTCAGATGCGAACCACCGCAATCAGGCAAATACCATCATCATTCGATGACGGTTCTCCCGTCACTCGGTAGCGGAACGATCTGAAAGAGTAGGCGAATCAGGGCCCGGTGGGGAATCAGAGTTTGGCGTTTCGGACGAATCCAATCGCGGTGTCACCAAACAATGAAAGCCGACGCACGGCTCTACCTCGTGCCGCACGACTTCAGCTACCATCAAGATCTCTTGAACCTGCTGCAATCGACTCGGGTTGAGCGCGGCCGACACCACCCGTTGCTGGCCATCCCGTGTCATGGCAACAGTTGTCAAGACAGCAACCGTGTCAGCATGCCGGAGGGCACGAATGAGATTTTCCCCCACCTGCTGCTCCGCATTCTTGATGGTGGTGACAAAATTTGCGATTTGGGCCGAATCGAATTGGCTGCTGACTTTCACACCGCCCAATCAGCGGTTCGGCCGCGGACTCGCGCTAGGATCATGAGCCTCTGGATCAGCACCAGGAGGCGAAACGGGATCAGTTTGGTCGGGTTGGTCAGACATTCATCTCTCGGGGGATGGTCAGCGCTAGTGGGACGAACCTCTTGCTACCACAGCGTCTCTCCATCACAGCCTTTTTTTAAACAGGGGCACGCACACCCAGAGACATTTTGCGATCGAAGCCTTCCGTTGCCCCCTGGTTGCTGCGGCAGCTTCGGGCTGCTGGGTGGCAGGCTTCTGGAGGGCTGGAACCCGCAACGATAGGCGTGGACGACTCGGTGGTGTTCGCCGCTGGCCACCTTCTCCGATTCGACTGGCCTCGACGATAGTGGGCGGAGACTGTTACATTGCCCAACTTGACTCGCTGACGGCCCCCCGGCCAGCTTTTTGGCGTCGCTGCCTCGGCTCCCCGCGACCCGATCGCCCCAGACATTCAAAACGGCCGCTCTTGGCCTCGAAAATGCCTGCGGAGTCAATTGAAACGTTCCCAGTTATTGGAAAAGAGCGGTATTCCACCCCGTGATTTTAATCCTCAAGAGCAACGCATCCGACGATCAGGTTGACCACGTTTTGGAACGCGTGGAGGCTCTCGGTTTGCAGCATCATCTGAGCCGCGGCACACATCGGACGATTGTCGGCATCATCGGAGACGAGGAAAAATTACAGGCCGAACCGCTCAGAGCGATCCCCGGCGTCGCCAGCGTGATTCCGGTCTTGCCAGCCTACAAGTTAGCCTCGAGAGATGCTCATCCTGAATCGAGTGTTATCGATGTATCGGGCGTGAAAATTGGCGGTGGAAACCTGGCAATGATTGCGGGCCCCTGTAGTGTCGAGGACCGAGACAGAATGTTTCGGATCGCCGAGCGGGTTTACCAATCGGGAGCGAACCTATTTCGCGGCGGCGCATTCAAACCGCGGACCAGCCCCTATGCCTTCCAAGGCATGGGTGAAGAAGGACTCGCTCTACTGAGAGAAGTTGGCGAGAAGTTTTCAATGCCGGTGGTCACCGAGGTGACCGACCCGAGGTTGGTCGAACTGGTCGCCCAGTACGCCGACATGCTGCAAGTCGGAGCACGCAACATGCAAAACTTTGCGTTGCTGACCGAAGTCGGAAAATCGAAGCGACCAGTGCTGCTAAAACGTGGCATGAGTGCAACCATCAATGACCTACTGATGTGTGCGGAATACATCCTCTCGCAAGGTAATTCGAGCGTTGTCCTTTGCGAACGAGGCATCAAAAGTTTTGACAGTGCGACACGAAACTTGTTTGATGTCGCCGCGGTTCCCGCAGTGCAGACGCTGTCACACCTACCGATCATCGTCGATCCCTCCCACGCCACTGGCCGACCTGACTTGATCCCTCCTTGTGCGATGGCGGGCTTGGCAGCGGGAGCGGATGGGGTTCACATTGAAGTTCACGACTGTCCCGAAGTTGCCAAAAGTGATGGACCACAAGCATTACTGCCCGACCAATACGATGGATTGGCCGGTCGACTCAGAGATTTGGCGACGCTTCTAGGAAAGACCATTTCACCGCTGCCGGAGACACTAGCTTGACTCGCCGATATTTAATTGCCGGAAACTGGAAAATGAACACCCGCCACGAAGACGCCGTGGCGCTCGGGAAAGGCGTTGCGGAAGCAGTGGGGAGCGATCCCGCTGTCGACGTCGCCGTCTGCCCGCCGTCGGTGTACCTGCATAGCGTGGCAGATACCCTTGCAGGAACGCCCGTCGCATTGGGAGCCCAGAACGTGTACGCCGCCGATGACGGCGCTTTCACTGGCGAAACGAATGCTGGCATGCTGACTGATGTCGGTTGCCGATTCGTGATTTTGGGTCATAGTGAACGGCGTGCATTGATGGGCGAAAGTGATGCCGACGTCAGCAAAAAACTACATGCCGCCCTGGCTGGCAACCTGATTCCCATCGTTTGCGTCGGCGAAACGCTCGAAGACCGCGAAGCCGGCAACACCGAACAGGTCGTGGACACGCAGATCCGTGGATCGCTAGACGGAATTGATGAAATCCGTGCTGCTGGGATTGTGGTCGCGTATGAACCGGTTTGGGCAATTGGGACCGGCAAAACCGCCACCCCCGAGCAAGCTGAAGAAGTTCACGCATTTCTGCGTAAACAGCTCGCAGAGATGTTCACTGAAGAGGTAGCGGCACAAATCCGGATTCAATATGGTGGTAGCGTCAAACCTGGAAACGCCAAGGAACTATTGGGACAGCCGAATATTGACGGGGCCCTGGTAGGTGGTGCAAGTTTGAAGGTTGCCGATTTCTTGGGAATCATTCAAGCGGCCTAATTCGTCCGCCAAACATTGACACAAGTGACATTTTGAAAGGGTGAACTCCCGATGACTTTTACTCTCCTCGCATCGTTGACCGGCGTTTTCCTAGGCTGGTTGATGGGCTTCCTATCGTTATTTCTCATCCTCTTAATCCTCGTCCAACGCGGCAAAGGTGGTGGATTGGCTGGAGCTCTCGGTGGCCCAGGTGGCGAGAGTGCATTCGGAAGCAAAGGTGCCGATACCTTCACAACGATCACGATTTTTGTCGCGTTGTTCTGGGGATTTACCTGTGCCTTCACGATGTATGTCTTGGGTACGTCGTCAACACAAATCACCGAAACCAACCTGCAAGCAACTCCCGGTGAGATGGAGGCCGGCACCGGCATGGAGATTACTCCTGGCTCAGGAGACGAAGCCGGAAGCGAGGCGGCGATGGAAAGCTTGGGTTCAGAATCGGACATCGGTGGCGAAACGATACCATCCGCCGAAGTAACTCCTGCAGCTGAAACTCCTGCAGCTGAAACTCCTGCAGCTGAAATTCCTGCAGCTGAAACTCCTGCAGCTGAAACCGAGGTCACGCCTCAAGAAGGCGAAAGTAGCGGCGACTTAGGCGACGCAAGCACATCGGAAGATGGCCCAGCTGAAACTGAATCAACAGAAGCAGCTCCAGCAGAGGCAGAATCGGTAGAGGCAGAGACTTCCGATCCCTGATTCGTCCGTCGCACGATGCCGCCCCAAAGCGATCTTCACTTATGACTCGAGTTGTCCGTAGCATGACCGGCCAAGGGCATGCAACCGTCAAGAGTGACCTCGGCACGATCCATATTGAGATCCGCACGGTCAACAACCGAGGCTTCAAGTGCTCGCTGCGTGCTAGCGATTCCCTGGCATCGCTCGAATCCAGAATCGAAAACCTCGCTCGATCGCTCATCCACCGGGGCAGCGTGCAGCTGAACCTCACTTGGCGTCGACCGCCAGGTGAGGACTTGCCACGCATCGATGCCAAAGTCGTGAATGCGTACGTTCAACAGTTGACCAATAGCATTCCGAGTGGAGTGACTGCGGCAACGATCGATTTGACCAACCTGATCGGACTACCCGGTGTGATTGCCAGTGGAGCCGAATCCACCATTGATCAAGATGATTTATGGCAATTCACACAATCCGCCGTCAGACAATCGATCGACAATCTAAATCAGATGAGGGCGATCGAAGGGGAACGAATGGTCGATTCGCTACGGACGGATAGTGTCAGTGTCGCAAATCGCCTGAAAACCATTCAAACATTAGCACCGCGGTCGACCGATGTTTACCGCAGCCGACTGCAATCAAAAATCGAGCGAGTGCTGAAAGAACAAGATCTTCAGGTACAAACCGTAGATCTACTTCGCGAAGTCCAGATCTATGCCGATCGAGTTGACATCAGCGAGGAGATCACGCGTTTGCAAAGTCATCTGACGATGTTCAACGATGTCATTGACAGAGGTCCAAACGAGCCAGCTGGACGAAAGCTTGATTTCATCATCCAAGAAATGTTCCGGGAAACCAACACGATTGGCAGCAAAGCGTCCGATGCAGAAATTTCCGCGGAAGTTGTTGAGATCAAATGCGCGATCGAACGACTGCGGGAACTTGTCCAGAATCTGGAGTGAACAGGTGCAGCAATCGATGCCATCTCAAATCGGGGGTGTGACCGATGTCTAGTGAATCCGACGATTCAGGAACCGAATTTGGTCGCCTTGTTATCCTCTCGGGACCAAGTGGGACCGGAAAATCGACAGTTCTTCGAAAGCTTCTTCGTGACTGTGAACTCCCCCTGACGCTCAGCGTTTCAGCGACGACCCGAGCCCCTCGGGCGGGTGAAACCGAGGGAAAAGACTACTTTTTCTTGACAGACCACGAATTCGAGCAGCGACGTCAGGCAGGCGAGTTTTTGGAATACAAGGAAGTTTTCGGTCTCGGACGCTGGTACGGCACCCTACGTTCTCAGGTTGCCTCTGGCCTAAAGCAGGGGAAGTGGGTTATTTTGGAGATCGATGTGCAAGGCGCGTTGGCCGTCTTGGAGAAGCAGGAATTCGATCCAATCACGATCTTCATCCACCCGGGTGGGATGAACGAGCTGGAATACCGCCTTCGAGCCCGCGAAACAGAAACCGAAGAGGTGATCCTCGCTCGACTCGAAACGGCAGCCAGTGAAATGCGGTACCTGCCTCACTACCAACACGAAGTCATCAACGGCGTCGTTGACGAAGCGGTCGCCGAAATCTGCCAAATATTGAAAGACCAGAAGGAAAAACATCCATGCTCGAAGAGCTAAAAGAAGAAGAAATCGTGAACAAGGTAGGTGGCCGATTCAAGCTCAGTACCTTGATCCAGAAACGCCTAGTCCAGCTGAACCAAGGCAGCCGAGCCCTGGTGAATGTTGATACCCATGACAAAATGTCGATCGTGCTGCAGGAAATCATGCAAGACAAGATCGTGCTCAACATGGAAAACGAGGTCGAGCAAGTACCTGACCTCGATGCAACGATCGCCGCTGCAGAAGGTCCAGAATTGGAAGCGTCGGATCTGTAGTCCCGCATGTGCAGTCAACGCGCCCCCATGGCTCAGGCTGCCTGCAGTCGATGTGTCTCGGGGGCAATTTGTCCTGCAGTCATTGAATTGACGCCACTTGTCGACACGGCCCTCCGCATGACAGGTGAGTCGAGATCTAGCTGCGAGGAATGGTAATGTCCGCCTCGCAGCAAGCTTATCCGCAATGAATCGTTCCATCTCACCGGTAAGCCAACCCAATAAAGCCAAAACCGATGACTAACGATCAACAATCGGTATTGCTGGCAGTCGGTGGCGGTATCGCGGCGTATAAATCTGCGATCCTCTGCAGCCAACTTGTCCAATCTGGCTATCGCGTCAGGGTCGCGATGACCGCCTCGGCGAATCATTTCATCGGTGCAGACACTTTGGCCGCTCTCTCTGGTCGTCCGATCGTCTCGCATATGTTCGATTCTTCGTTTCCACTGGGTGCCCATATCGAGGTCGCAGCCGAAGCAGACTTGATGATAGTTGTGCCGACGACTGCAAACCTGATGGCAAAGTTTGCCACGGGTGTGGCCGATGACTTAGTGTCCACGCTGTACCTGCAAGCGAGTTGCCCTGTGTTGCTTGCACCCGCAATGAGCGCGGCAATGTGGGAAAAACCGTCGGTGCAGCGAAACCACCAACAATTGCAGCAAGATGGGTGCCATTTCGTTGGTCCGGAATCAGGCTGGCTCAGCTGTCGATTGGCGGGCGAAGGTCGGATGAGCGAACCCGCAGCAATTCATGAAGCCATTGAATCCTTGCTCAATGGATGATGGCTATCGAGATACGATTGGTACTTCATCGAAGGTCGGCTAGGGAATGACACTTTACGTATTCGGTCACCGCAACCCCGACACCGACGCGATCTGCAGCGCCGTCGCCTACGCGGACTTTCTAAAGCAAACCACTCGACCCGATGCGATGGCTGCTTGCTGTGGAACGCCCAACCAACGAACCGAGTTCGCCCTTCGCAAAGCTTCGCTAGCGGCACCCAAGATCATCATGGACATCCGTCCTGTCATCGAGGATGTCTGCAATCGAGAACCTGTTTTTGCTCACCGCAGCGATGTCTTTTTCGATGTCTACCAGCGAATGAACGAACATGGGATTCGCGCAATCCCTGTGCTGGGAGATGACGATCAAATTGTCGGGATCGTGACACTGCTGGATCTGTTGGAACTGATGCTGCATGGTGGAGTTGATCCTGTGCAAGCCAGGGAAGTCCGTAGCACCTTAGATCAAGTTGCCACAGTACTCGGTGGATCCTTCCAACATGCTGTCAAACCGCAAAAAATTGACGACTTTGTGTTGACCGTTGGTGCCATGAGCGCTGGCGGTTTTACCGAGCGGATGAACAAGTTACCCGCAGACCGTCTGCTGGTGGTCAGTGGCGATCGCCCAACGATCCAACTGCCGGCACTCGAATGCGGCGTACGAGCACTCGTGGTGACGGGTGGTTATCAGCTTAGCAGTGGCTTAATGCAACTCGCCAAAGCGAATGACGTGACTGTGATTAACAGCCCCTACGATACCGCAACAACCACCATGCGGATCAAAGCGGCGCAGCGAATCGAGTCGGTGATCAATGCAGATTTCATTACCCTTTCCTCCAAAACACCTGTTGAATCGGTACGCACGCAGCTCTATCGGTCACCGCAGATGATCTTTCCGGTCACAGATTCAGGCAGGCTAATCGGGGTGCTGAGCAAGAGTGATCTCGTGCATCCTCCCCAGCAAGAAATTGTGCTTGTCGATCACAATGAATTGGGCCAAGCCGTGCAAGGTGCGGAAACAGCCAATATCGTCGAGGTCCTTGACCACCATCGTCTCGGCGGATCACTCAAATCGACACGTCCCATACGATTCACGATGGAACCAGTTGGATCGACGTGTACCTTGGTCGCCAAGATGTTCCAACGCGCAAACATTGCCCCTTCGCCTGGCATCGCATTGTGCATGGCATCTGGCGTGATCAGCGACACGTTATTCTTACGTTCGCCCACCACGACGGATGTCGATCGCGAAGTTATCGAATGGCTCCGCCAACACTGCGATTGTGATCTCGATGAATATGCGGGCGAATTTTTCCAGATTGGATCGGCACTACGCACTTGCTCGCCTGAGCAAGTCGTCCGCGAGGATTGCAAAGAGTTTGAAGAATCGAGTCGACGGTTCTCTATCTCACAGATCGAAGAAATCGGATTCGATTTATTTTGGCAACGCAAGGATGAACTGGCCCAAGCGTTAAGAGATCTGGCGAGTGAGAACCGCTTGGAATTCTCGGCTTTACTCGTCACCGACATCGCCGGTAATGGCAGTTTGTTGTTAATGAGCAGCGAACCGGAAGGGTGGGAAGAGATCAACTACCCACAACTGGAAGACAAACTTTACAAACTTAACGAAGTTGTCAGCAGAAAAAAACAATTACTGCCGTTGATTATTAGCCTGCTCGATTCATCCCCGCTGACAACGGGCTAAAATCCCATCGATTGCCTCGATCACTCGAGACGTGGTCGAGTACCGAATCGTACGATCTAAAATGGGATTTTCCTGATGCGCTGTCTGCTGATCTTGGTCATCTGTTTACCACTGAATTCCGCTGCAAGGGCACAGCACGACGGTGCTCGCGATGCAGTTCGCTTAATCGCTAACGAGAAGTACGAACAGGTCGATCTAACACTCCAAAAGAAGAAACCGTTTGCTGGTGATGCAGAATCAAATTTTGTGCAAATGCTCAGCCAACTAGCCCAGGACCAACCGACAGCCGCCTGGGCGAAAGCAAGCGAAGCCTTACAACAAGGATTGCCACCGGGGCGTTTACTCGCTGGACCGCGACCGCTCCTAAAGAAGTTGAACACCGTGCCCGGTTTCACGAAGTGGAGAGACGAGGCCAACCTTCCGGTGTTGATCCATGGCCCCATGGTTGGGAATGTAACTGCACAGTCAGCGTCCTTCTGGATTCGCACTTCACGGGCCGCAAAAGTGATTGCCAAGGTTGAGGGCGGCGACGCCTCCCCACTCCAACGGACCAGCGAAGCAACTGACTTCACCGCTGTCCTCAACGTCGACAACTTAAAACCAAATCAATCTTATCGCTACATCATTGAAGTCGAAGAAGGCGGATCCACCGAGGGTGTCTTCCGCACGTTCCCCGAGACAGGTGAAGCAGGAATATTCTCGGTTGGATTCGGAGGTGGGGCCGGCTTCGTTCCCGAGTGGGAAAATATGTGGGATACGATCCGGTCCTTTAAACCGCATGCTTTTTTGATGCTTGGAGACAATGTTTACATCGACCAACCGGAACACTTGCTGACCCAACAATACTGCTACTATCGCCGTCAATCACGACCTGAATGGAAGCGTTTCACATCAAGCACAGCCATCTTTTCAATCTGGGATGACCATGACTTTGGAACCGATGATTGTGTTCCCGGCCCAAAAGTCGACAAACCAGCCTGGAAACGCGACGTATGGAAGACGTTTCAACAGAACTGGGTCAATCCAGCCTACGGCATGGGCAAACAACAACCCGGGTGTTGGTATGACTTCCGGATCGGGGACGTTCATTTCATCATGCTGGATGGTCGATATTACCGAGACTTAGCAGGCGGCACGATGCTGGGCCCTATCCAGAAAAACTGGCTACTGCAAACGCTTAACGAATCAAAAGCGACCTTCAAAATCATAGCCTCACCCGTACCCTTTACCGCAGGCATCAAACGTGGAAGCCGTGATCCCTGGGACGGATTCCCAAAAGAGCGGGAAGAGATCTTTCAGCACATCGAATCGAATCAGATTGAGGGAGTTTTTCTGATTGCGGCAGATCGGCATCGAACCGACCTGCGGGTTACCAAACGCGAGCAAGGCTACGACCTTTACGAATTTGAAAGCTCTCGTCTGACCAACCATCACACTCACCCCGTCGTAAAAACGGATGGCCTGATTTGGGGGTACAACAAAAGTTGTTCTTTCGCCTTGATGACCTTTGACACCACAGCAGACGACCCACAAGTCGAATTCCGTTGCATCGGCATCGATGGTCAAGAAATGGAATCCTACACGCTGAAACATAGCCTGCTGGAATTTAAGCAGTAAACAAAGCTTGCCCCATTTCCAAAGACCAACCGAAGGTTGTACTGAGGGACGAGGTCAAGCAGAGATAATAGCCAACCGCCTGATGGAACGTGCAACCCTGTTTCGCGATCAATCACCCGAGCAAATCGGAAGATCGAGCTCCGGTCAAATACTTCGCGGAAAAACGGAGGAAACTGACCGGTCGTCTTTCGGGGGAGCACTGCTTGGAAAAGCGACCCTTATCCCGAGTCGGTATTTCCAGCCCCATCACATTTCGGCAGCCATTCCGCTGCAAATGCCGCGCGGCAATCGTCGGCCTGTCAGATCAATCCGTTCCTAGCGGTTCCCTGTTCCACAGTACTGTGGAAATCACGCAACTGGATGCCCCCGATGAAACGAGTAGTTTGATGTAAAAAATGGTCCACAACGAACAGGAGAGCCGTACAGCATGGGGACGACCAGCGATGTTCAAAGAAAGTATCATGAGGATTCACCAAGCCTGCTGCTGAAAAGGTCTACGATGCTCTTACGTCTAATCGTGCTTACGACGCTATCACTGCTCACCGGATTCTCAAACGCAGCGGATCGCGTTCCTTGGACGACATCGAACGTACTTGGTTCACCCGAACCACCGAGGCCGTTTCATGTGAGCCCTGTCTATCCAAGGCTTCGATTCAATCAGCCAGTCGAATTAATGCCGCTAGGTAATACCAACCGGATGATGATGTTGGAAGTTGGCGGCAAGCTGTGGACATTCATTGATGATCCCGCCACAGAGCAACCCGATTTGGCAATCGACTTGAAACCGCTCATCGACAACTTCACCCAGTCCTACGGCTTCGCGATCCACCCGAACTTTGACAACAACCGGCAAGTCTTTATCGCTTATGCCGGTGGGCCGAAGGCCCGTGAAGATGGGACCCGTCTGTCCCGTTTCGTACTCTCTGAAGATTCGCCTCCTACGATCGATCCAGCCAGTGAAGAGGTTCTGCTGACGTGGCCTTCCGGAGGGCACAACGGCTGCGCTATCCGATTTGACTCCAAAGGCCTGCTTTACTTTTCGGCCGGCGATGGCGCGAGACCCTATCCACCGGATGAGTACGACGTCAGCCAGGATTTGTCAGATCTGCGTAGCACAATTTGCCGAATTGACGTCGACAATGCGCAAGCCCCCAAAGCTTATCGAATTCCCGATGACAATCCGTTTATCGGCACACCTGGTGCTCGACCAGAGATCTGGGCGTATGGGTTTCGGAACCCCTGGCGTTTTACCATTGATCCAGTCAGCGACCGGATGCTCGTCGGTGATGTCGGCTGGGAACTGTGGGAAATGATCTACGATGTGCAGCGTGCCGGTAATTACGGCTGGAGCATCCACGAGGGACCTCAACCAATTCGTAGTGACATTGAACCTGGCCCCACACCAATCCAAAAACCAGTCGTAGCGTATCCCCATACTGTCGGCCAATCGGTAACTGGGGGAGTAATTTATCACGGCGATCAATTCACTGACCTGAGCGGTGCTTACTTATATGGTGACTATGTGACGGGATTGCTTTGGGGCTGGAGAGACGAGTCGGCTGGAGCAACCTGGAATCCTGTGCTTTCAGAAACAGGACTCAAGATCATCACCATCACAACCAATCGCGCGAAAGAAGTTTTAATCGTCGATTACGACGGCGGAATTTATGAACTGATCCGCAGCCCAAATCAAAACCAGCAGAACTCCTTTCCACAAACCTTGAGTTCAACCGGCCTCTTTGAATCGACCGAAACTCTGGAACCAGCCCCAGGAGTCTTCCGCTATGAACTCGTTGCGCAAAGTTGGCAGGGCGGTGTAAGTAGAGATTTTGTCGTTGGTATCCCCGGCACCGAAACCATCACTGTCAGTCGCCAGCGACGCAACTGGAAATATCCAGCCGGGACTGTATTTGCCAACACGATTTCCCGCCCGGCCGACAATCGACAAGATCCACCCGTGCGATTGGAAACACAGCTACTGCACTTTGATGGAATGAACTGGCAACCCTACAGCTACGCCTGGGACGAACAGCAGCGTGATGCCAATCTGGTTCCGGAAACAGGTTTGACAAGTAGACTCATGGCGGACGATCAGCCATGGCCCATCACGAGCCGCTCACAGTGCCGGGCATGCCACGCGCGGCAAAGTGGTGGTGCGATCGGCTTTAGCTTCGAGAATTTACCCGACCCAATGGTTCAGCAATTCGTCTCGGATGGGATACTGAATAACACCGCACCTAAAGGATGGGCGATTCAAAAAATGGTTGATCCAGCCAAGGAAACAGAGCACATCCACCAGCGAGCCCGATCTTACCTGGCAGCCAATTGTGCCCACTGTCACCGACGAGGCGGTGGTGGAACGGTACCACTCGATCTTGTTTATTCTCTCCCAACCAAAAAAATCAACGCTTTGGATGTCGTCCCAACCCAAGGTGACTTTGGTATCCACAATGCAAAAGTAATTCGACCAGGAAACCCCTATGAATCGGTTCTCTATTACCGATTGGCGACGAGCGGTGCTGGTCGAATGCCGAAGATCTGGAGTCGAGATAATGACACGGCCGGCTTGAAATTGATCCACGATTGGATTGCTTCATTGGACGCAAACCGATTCGCCCAACTTACAAACGATTCAACGGTCACCACCCCACCACAAACGACAACGGCTGCATTGCAGCAATTTGCAACATTCATGAATACAGCTGATGCAGCTGCAGAATCGCTCGCGGCAGACACAGTCCATCAGGCGACTTCGCCAATCATCGCTAGTATTTTCGAACGCTTCTTGCCGACCAACGAACGCCGCAAACGGTTGGGCGCACTCATTAATGCCGATGAAATTCTGGCATTGTCAGGCGATCCGAAACGCGGGCGTGAGTGGTTCTTTGATTCCCAGCAAGGCCAATGTGTCTCGTGTCATCGGCTGCAGGGTGGAGGGCGTTCGGTTGGTCCTGACTTGGATGGAATCGCCGTGAAACGATCGCGAGAACAGTTGCTAGAAAGCCTGCTTGATCCGTCCAAAGCCATCGAGCCTGCCTATCAGAGTTTTGCTGTGCTGACCGATACCGGAACGCTTATCACCGGATTGAAAGTCGCCGAAACCGACTCCCACTGGACACTGCGACAGGCCGACGGAAAGGATATCCGCATCCCACGAGAAGCAATTGAATCGAGCAAGCCGCAAACGCAATCGCTGATGCCCACAGGCTTGGCATCGGAAATGACCGCCGAAGAACTCGCTGACTTGCTGGCATTTTTGCATTCGTTGAAATGAATCCAGAGCTCGCACCCGCGGTACCTGAAACCCAGAAAAGCTGGGACGAAGCGAGCAGTTGGGACCAAGCAGGAACTGGGGCCAGATGCGATGCAATCGCGATCAAAAAGGGATTCGCTTAGACGGCAGTGAAAAAACGTTTGACCAATCGTTTGCGTCGGGGACGAGGCGAAGTAAACCACGTTGCCTTGGCAGGGTTTAGGCAGCTTAGGACAAGGAGCGAGAGTCGAATTGGCATCTAACCAAGTGACTCTCAGGCGTCGATGGATAATACGATGGTGGTATCCCCGATCTTCCTCGGATTTCATCACTTTCTGCACAAACCAGCTGAAGCGATCTCGTCGCTGATTCCTGTTTCCGGTTAAGATTCGTGCGATTAATCATCCACCGAATCGCTCAATGTTTGGCGACAAGACGTCGCAATAAAATTTCGGGCGACAGACAAGTCGTCATTGATTTAGGGCAGGCGTCTGCTCGATGAGCATGGTTTCGATAAGCTGAACCGAAATACAATTTGCGTGATGGACGGGAGCGATCTTGTCGATGGAAAAACAAACGAAAGACAAGGAATCGCGTTTCCTTATCTTGATGCGACATGCGAAAAGCGACTGGGGTGATTCCTCTCTGTCTGATCATGAGCGACCCTTGAACGCTCGCGGCCGGCGCGATTCACCACGGATGGCGGGCTGGTTAGCCGACTCGGGATGGACTCCTGACTTAGTACTCAGTTCTTCGTCCACGCGAACCCGCGAGACGTATCGGAGGATGGTCGAGCGTTGGAATGACGAACCGGTCGTCTCGTTCACTGACGCACTCTACCTGGCATCCCCAGAATCCATTCTTCAATCCATTCGAACCGATGGGCTGGAGTCAGAGCGGCTCATGGTAATCACCCATAACCCTGGCATCTCCTACTTAGCCAGTGTTCTGGCGGGGCAGGCGATCGAGATGCCAACCGCGGCGGTGGCGGTTTTTCAGCTCGATCTCAGTGACTGGCACGAGTTGCGAGAGTCGACACCGATTCAGCTTGTGCAAACCATGCGACCCAAAGCACTCGATCGTTCGGAATTCGAGGATTGATCAATTTCACTTGGTGCACAATCGTCTCGGCGGTACTGATAGGCCACTTCGGTTTGAATCTGGCGGTCTACAATCGCATCAATGCGTTTGGATGGCCACGTCGATTGATCAAACGAATCACCAAGGTATTTTTTGCTTACACAGTGCTGTTCCCCATCGCGATGCTGATTTTTTATCACGACTTGCTTGGGGACCTCATACGAGGACGCCCAGATGAGTTGCCGATTCCAAATTTGATGCATGCCTATGCATACCTTTGTTTGGCTTCTTGGCCGGTGCTGGGCATACCCTGGGTGCTGTATCGTCCAGTTTTTGGCCCGGTTTTTGGTCCGATGTCGGACGCATTGTTTGGTCGGACTTTAGGGTTCGATTGGCTTGTTACCGAGCGACGAATTGAGGTAGTTCAGGTCGAACAACTGTGCGGTCATTCGCTGAGCTTAAGTCGCAAGTGTAAGTGGCAAGCTCAATTACCGTTTAACCAGATTTTCGATTTGGCAATTGAGGAGATCACGTTGCCGGTCACCGGATTACCAGAAGAGCTTGATGGATACCGAATCGCCCAACTTTCGGATATTCATTTGACTGGTGACATCCACGGTGATTTTTCCCGCTACGCCGTGGAACGGGCCACGGGTTGGCGTCCCGACTTGATTGCGTTGACCGGTGACATCATCGACAAATCAAGCTGCATCAACTGGCTCGGCGATATTTTCGGTCGTGCGAGCGCTCCTGATGGCTGCTATTACGTCTTGGGAAACCACGACACACGCGTCGCCGATTCAGTGCAAACCCGCAAAGCAATGGACCAAGCTGGCTGGACAGACCTTGGCAGTCGAGGGCTGCATCGGCAACTCAGAGGTTTGCCCTGTTTATTGATTGGCAATGAACATCCTTGGTATCGCCGCCCCGATATCAAACCGATTTGCGAAGAATCATTTCGAATGCTGATCAGTCACAGCCCGGATCAATTTCATTGGGCGCGCAAGCATCAAATCCACTTAATGCTCGCGGGGCACACACATGGAGGGCAGGGCAGACTACCTTTGCTTGGCCCGCTATTGAGTCCTAGCTTACATGGCAGCCGGTACGCTTCAGGCGACTTTTACCGAGCACCAACAACGATGCATGTCAGCCGAGGTTTCAGTGGAACACATCTAATGCGGATTAATTGCCGACCGGAGCTGTCGCTACTGACTTTGCGTTCTCCTCGTCCCGCCGACGCGAATACTTGAAACCGGGCACGAAGAAGCAAGCGGCAGAAACAACTCCAAAAATCAAGTGCGCATAAGGTGACAGGAGTGCCATCAAAAAAGAAGCAAACAGCAGCGATATCGCTTGAATATAAAACACGCCATTCAGCATTCCCGCTTTGATGATAAATACCATCGCGCTGATCACACCCAACAGGGGAGAGAGCGTCAATACCGGCATATCTAGCCACCATTCAATCGGAAACAGCATCGCGATCGCCACCATACTGGCTCCCCAAACATGAGCGATCTGCCGCTCGATGAACGTCACCGGTCCCATCCGTTGCCGCAGTTTCCAAAACACGGATGCCCACGCTCCAAGACCGACCGTCCACAACGCGACGTATATGCTTCGTTGTGTGACTCCGCGGTAGTCAAGCTGCCATGTTAGCAAGCCGGCCACCAACAATACCATAGAATGCCAGATCCAAAGCTTACCCCAATTCTGCAGTACCGTCGCATGATGGGTTTCTCGGAATACGCGGGCGACCACTTGATTGAACCGCCCACTGCGTGCTGCCACCCGTTCGTCCGCCAAATAGGCTTCGAGATCCTTGGCAAAGGCTGCCGCCGATTCGTAACGCAAATCAATCGGTTTTTGCAGGCACCGAATGACAATCATCTCGAGGTCGCGATCCATTCCCGGCCGCAGTGCACGCGGCGGTGTCGGATCTTGTTCGATGACTCGCATCACCATTTCCATCGGTGTATCGGCGACCAGTGGACTGCGGCCGGTCAATGCGTAATAGAGAACGCCCCCCAACGAATAAACATCGCTCGCCGGTCCGACCAGATTCCGCCTCCCGCTTGCTTGCTCGGGAGACATATAGGCTGGCGTGCCGACCATCATTCCACTTCGAGTCAGTTCCTCCCCATGACCGATTTGCTTTGCCAAGCCGAAATCCGTTACAAGCGGAGTCCCATCGTCGGAAATCAGGATATTGCTGGGCTTGAGATCGCGATGCAGCACCTGGTTTTCATGGGCAACGGAGATTGCCCTTGCAACCGAAGCCACAATCGATGCGGCTTCGCGTTGCGGCAACACTCCCACTGCCACACGTTCGGCCAACGTTTGCCCTTCAATCAACTGCATACTAAAAAAGGGCCGTCCCTCAACATCACCGGCATCATAGACGGGGACAATATTTGGGTGCTTCAAGCGTGCTGAGGCAGATGCTTCAGCCAAAAAACGATTCAGATCTGATTCGCTCGCCAATCGCCCCCTCAGAATCATCTTGATCGCAACTTCGCGTTCAAGGCTAATCTGCCGGGCGCGAAAAACGACTCCCATCCCGCCTCGACCGAGCTCTTCGATCAATTCGTAGTCACCTACGATGGTGGGGAGTGTCAAACTTTTCCAGCGTTTCGAGGAGGGTGAGGCCGATGTTCCATCCTCACTACCAGCCGCCACATCAGTGACGAGGATTGTTCCCCACAGACGCCTAATTTCATCCGCCAGATCGGGATGCTGCTGACAGGTGCTACTCAGATCGACAATCTCACCGCGACAAATCGAATCGGTTACCTCCGCTACGACATCGGCCAAGCGTTGATCGCGATCAGCAGAAGCGTCGAATGTCGACGGCTCACTCACGGCAAACCCTCGTAACCAGCCGCACCACTACTATCGGCATCTTCGAGCAACTCACGCAGCCGACGGAGTGCCCTTAAATACCGCATGCTTGCTGCGGGCGGATTCAGCCCGAGGACTTCGGAAATCTCTAGATTCGAAAGATGCTCGTAGTGACGCATCAGAATGATCTCACGATCCTGATCACTCAACTTCTCTATCACCCGCTCGACTTGGGCGACGATCTCACGCCGGGTAGCGGCCGTCGCCGGGGTAATTCCGGGATCACACAATTGGACCGCCAACTCCATTGTCGACTGGTCGGTGCCGGCAGGAACCGCGATTGGCTGTTCACGATCCATGTTCCGCTTAGCGCTGACCCGGTGTCGCCGATAGGTGTCGATGATTCGATCCCAAGCAATCTGGCGAAGCCACAGGTGGAACGCCATCGACGGATCGTCAAGATATTTCGTCAGACGACCACTGGCCTCGATCATCACATCCTGAACGACGTCGCTAACATCGACTCTTTGCTGGACTTTCCGGTCCAGTCGCAGTTCTACGAGTCGCCGCACGGGTCCCCGATGTTTTTCAAGCAGCCGATTCACAGCCTCCGAATCACCCTCCCGCGCAGCATCTAGCAGCGACTCGGTATGATCGTCTGTGGGCCAGATTGATTTCGCCATCGTAGTCTCCCACTGAACTCTAGCGGCCTGGACACCGGTAGCGGTTTCAAGCGAGGCGATCGTGGGCCTCAAAATCCACCTGACACGCCCAGCCGCCCTCCTGGAACGCCCAGCCATCTCCGGAGGCCGGACTCTGCAGCTACTTTGCGAAGCCGCCGCTTTCGCGCATAACTTGTAAGAAACTAGTCGATTTTACGGATTTTGATGTTCTTGAATCGGACGACCATTGGCGGCCCTTTGTGAATCTGAAGTGCAATGACGCCCTTTTTCGCCGCTTTTTCAATTTGATCATCGATCACCTCCGCCGTCATTGCCCCATTGATGAAATGTTGCAATTTATTGTCAACAGCGACGACCCGAAAATCATTCCACTCTCCCGCGTGAATGCCTTTGGCTAGCTTGGCTGAATCGGCAAATCGCTTGGGTGTCTTTTTTCCATCAGAACCGATCGTGACCGATTCGCCACGTTGAGCCAGGATACCACGACCCTTTTCTTCGTACAGAATGCCGGCGAATCGGTTCCCAAAATCGATATCAGCCTGATAGCCACCAACGACGAACTTGTCCTCGTTCACGATTTTGCTGCGATATTGAATACCTGAGTTACCACTTTCAATTTTGAATTGTGCGACCAGTTCAAAGTTCTCAGGCTGATCTCCGGTCCAGATTAAGAACGTGTTTCCATCGATTGGATTTTCTGCCGTTGTGCGACCGACGATTTCACCATTCTCAGCTGACCAAAGATCCGCTCGCCCTTTCCAGCCCGTCAAATCACCACCGCCGTAAAGCACCTGCACTCCGTCACCAGAAACTTTCGGATCTTCGGCCGCGACAGCCGGGCACAGAAACGCCAATACAAACAACAAGGATGCAGTTCTCATCAAAGATCACTCCGGCTCGGTGGGTTTATATCTGGATGGGTCTGAGTATCTCAGTGGAATCCAGCCCTAGATAGAATCGGCCGGTGGGCCGAACTCAGCCTGTGGGCGGACTCGCGACGGGAGTGATTGTAATCAGTGATCGCAAGCGGAGGTGGCTGCGATGACACTTCCCGCTAGAGCGTTTACTCACGCGGGCCAATTCCATCCGACGTAGACCAAAAACCGCCACGACCGTGGTCAAAAGCAAGCTTCGCGCCCCGGTGCTGATGACGAAAACCATCCTCGCTGGTCCACACGGGGCTGCCTGCGACATAAGTTGCTGTGGGCCAACCCGTTAGTGTCACCCCGTGCCAAGGACTCCAACGAGACTTTGTCTGCTGCTCTTCATCCAAAATTGTCTTTTCTTGTTCCAGGTCGACGAGCACCAGATCGGCATCATAACCCGCTTTGATTCGTCCCTTCCCAACAATATCCCAGACTCGCGCCGGTGCATCACACATCCAACTGGCGACCTGAGGTAACGTGCATCGTCCCGCGACCACGCGATGCAGCATCAAAGCCAAACTGTTTTCCACCGCCGGCAATCCCGATGGACTTTGCGGATAAGGTTGATTCTTTTCCTCCAAGGTGTGGGGTGCGTGATCGGTGGCGATCACTTGAATTGTTCCATCTAGCAAGGCTTGCCACAAACCCTCGTTATCCGCTTTGGTTTTAATGGACGGGTTCATCTGAATTCTGCTTCCCAATCGGGGATAGTCATCGACATTAAATTCAATGTGATGCAGACAGATTTCCGATGTAACGTAAGGATCGGCGTCCACGAGGTACTTCAATTCAGCAGCAGTCGAAACATGCAGCACGTGAAAGCGGTGATGATGTCGCCGCGCTAATTCTGTTGCGCGGGCAGTTGCAATCATGGCTGCCTGTTCATCGCGGATTCGTGAATGATCCGAAATGTCCGTCGTACCAGCCAATCGCTTCGCATTCGCCCGCACAGTCGACTCGTCTTCGCAGTGAGCACAAATCGGCAAACTTGTTTCCGCAAAAATTCGTTCCAAGGCCTCTTGTTCATCGACGAGCAAATTACCTGTGCTGCTACCAATAAAGATTTTGATCCCGGGTACATCACGCACACGACTTAGCGCCTCACAATTGTCAGGCGTGGCCCCGATGTAAAAGCCATAATTGACGAGTGATTTCTCAGCCGCCAACGCTTCTTTCGCGCGCACACCTTCTTCCGTGATGGCAGGTGGCTTGGTATTCGGCATTTCCAAAAAAGAAGTTACTCCACCGATTGCACATGCATGCGAAGCGGTCGAAAGATCCTCCTTCCCTGTCAATCCAGGGTCGCGGAAGTGCACCTGATCATCAACGACACCTGGCATCAAGTAGCGGCCAGCACACTCAACCACCTGATCAGCGGCGATTCCGGTTCCCGCATCTACATCCAGGATTCGACCGTCCTCCACCAACACAGACGCATGGCGTACTTGGTCGGGCAAAACAACATTAGCATCACGAAATAAAGTGCGCGACATCTGGATCACTCCCGGTCGAAGCAGGTTAACAAACCGTGTGTCACTTTAACGTAGCCCGAGTGGAGAGCAATGGCGCGGAGTTCATCTTGAATCAGCCCGCCACGATGATGCAAGAACCGCAGTCATGCGAGAAAGTTGATCATGCAAGAAACGCGTCTTGTTCACAGGAAGCATCTTTTTCGCCAGAGTTGATACGCCGTTTGGTGATTTTCCTAGACTTGTCGATTAGCATCCCCTCACCAAAACGCTGGTGTTTTCGCAACGCCGTATACTTAACCTTGCGAAACCATCTCAGAATGCACGCATCACGTCACTTCAAGGAAGCAGAATCACGGATTGAGTGACCGTCGGAACGCATCGAATGCATCCCGGAAAGCTGCTGGCGGTGGTTTTCGATTCCCTGAATCTCGAATTCCCCTCAACGCATCCGCTGAATCATCAATCGATGCAGGTGCGTCTGCGGGAGACCGCAGGCCCAAACTCCTTAATGCTTCTTCAACATCAGGATTACTGGATCCATCGAGTGAATTTGGTTTCAAATCACGGACACCCTGCCAGCGGTCCGAGAATCGCTGCAAGTCTTGCTCATCCCACTGCAACTCTTCGAGCAGCTTACGATCCGGTGAATCACGTGTCTCCTTCAGGTAATCCAGGACCATATCAGTTGCTTGCTTGGTGTATTCCAAGTTGGCGGCCTTAGGTGGATCAACCGCGTCTGAGTCAATTCCAGCCTCTTGCCCGGAATTGGCAACGTCACTTCCTTCTCCAGTCCCACCACGTGGAGTCGAATTCGAACGGGATCCAGAGTTACGCGTGTCACCACTCAGATCACCCGAAGAGGAACCATCAGCGGAGTTTTCTTCGTTCGCTGACGAGGATGGATTAGATTCATCGGACGGGGTTTGTTCACGGCCACCAGATGACTCACCACTCTGGGACTCACCACCCTGGGACTCACCACTCTGGGACTCACCACTCTGGGACTCACCACTCTGGGACTCACCACTCTGGGACTCACCACTCTGGGACTCACCACTCTGGGACTCACCACTCTGGGAGTCACCACTCTGGGAGTCACCACTCTGGGAGTCACCACTCTGG
>JAYZAR010000435.1:0-30980 GCA_036339635.1 Planctomycetota bacterium
GTTGGGGGTATCCTTTTTACGACACGTTTGTGGGTGGGGTGGTAAAAATTGGTGTTCATTGTTTCCGGATACTTACCACGGAGTAAGCTAATGGCTAAGCCATCGAAGCCGTCGCCGAGGTCAGCGACGGTGGCCAAGAACTGGTGCTGCGACTTTCGAACTTTCGCGCGGGTGATCGTTTAGAATTCAGCATTGATGTCGATGAAGTCCTGCGCAACTCCACTGACCTGGACGTGTTCAATGATCGATTGGACGTCATCACTTCAGGCCAGGAGTTTCAAGACTCGATCCTGGAAGCGACCTTTCTCGCGCCGAGGTTCAAAGCAACGCAGGCCGATTCAGTCTTCCTGAATGATTTTGGGGATCCGCTTGCGAAGCATGGCCTGCGACTGCCAGCGGATGAGGGTGCCGATGTTGACAGTCGCCCCAACCGCTCGGCTGCTGCACTGATTAGTACCGTTCAAACTCCCAAGCCAATCGAAATCTCCGGACATGTCTGGATCGACAACGACCTCAATGCAATTCGACAATCAAATGAAGCTGTGGTTCGCGGCGTCGAGATCGCACTTTGGCGACAAGATGGCGATGGAAACTACTTGGATACCGGCTTACGCTCGGTCACCGATACCAACGGCAAGTATGTGTTTCCAAAATCACTAGGTTTGATGCCGGGAACCTATCGCATTGTCCAAAGGCAACCGGCTGATCTACTCAATGTTGCCGCTGTCCCAGGTTTTGTGATCTCAGGATCCCAAAATACAAATACGGGCACTGCGCAATCGAGCAACGAACTGACTGACATTCAAATCCCCTTTGGTGATTCGGTTGGGTCACAATATGACTTTGCCGAGGCCGAGATGGCATCGCTTTCCGGGCATGTTTTTGTCGACGATGACGGAGACGGGACGCGTCAAAGTGAAGAGCAGGGTGCGGAACCGGGGATCGCTGGTGTTCAGTTGAATTTGATCCCCATGGAGACCATTGGCACACAGACTACGGTGACCGTCCAAACCGACGCGAACGGCGCTTATACGTTTGCCGACTTGGCCCCAGGCCATTACCAAGTCATCCAGGTCGACCAGCCTGCGACCTATGTTGATGGGGTCGACACCCCGGGAACCATTTCGGGTGAACGTGTCGGTGTTGCCACTAATCCAGGTGACCGAATTGAACAGATTCGGTTGGCGGGCGGCGACATCGCCATCGATTACAACTTCGGTGAAATTCCACTTGGAATCTTAGCCGGTTCAGTGTTCCTCGCAGCCCCCGACACCGATTGTGCTGGCGCCGATAACACCACCGGAAACATTCCGCTCCCAGGCGTACAACTAAGTTTGCAGAATGAAAGTGGTGACACCATCGCGACAACCACCACCGATTCAGCAGGTCAGTACCGTTTCGAGAGAATTCCACCCGGCACCTACCAAGTTCGTGAACAAACCCCCGTCGGCTTGCTCGATGGTACTTCTCACCCTGGTCGCATCGGCGAATCCCAAGTTGGCATGTCCATCGACGGTGGTTCAATCACCGAGATAACGATTAATGGTGGCGCAACCGCAGAAGATTTTGATTTCTGCGAGGCCGCCCCCGCCACGATTAGTGGTGTCGTCTTTCACGATCGAAATGACAACGGAAATCGCGAAAGTGAGGAAGAAGGTGTTGGCCAAGTTCTGATCACCTTGGTGCAGTCAGATGGCCGATCGATCGCTAGCCAGCTTACAGACAATGAAGGGCGTTATCTGTTTGGTGATTTGATTCCGGGGCAATACACCATTCGACAGACGCAACCCACCGACTGGATCGACGGACGTGATCGCGTGGGAACCATTGCGGGAGAAGCAAATGGCACAACCAGCAATGATGAGCTCACCGGTATCACGTTGCGGCAAGGTCAACAGGGGTTCGATTATAACTTCGGTGAACGGTTACCAGCTTCGCTCACCGGTCGTGTACACGCTGATGTTGATGGCGATTGTGAACTCGATCCAACCGAAGCAACACTCGGTGGCGTAACCCTTCGCCTGATCGACGAATCTGGTCAACAAGTCGCCCGCACCACCACCCAACCTGATGGCACCTACAAGTTCCAAGGTCTCGATCCTGGGATATACACACTCATCCAAGTACAACCAGATAACTACTTCGATGGAAGCGCGAAAGCGGGAACGGCCGGAGGGGGTGTATCCGGCACAAATCGCATCGAACAAATCGTCTTACGTTCCGGCGAAATGGCGGTTGATTACGACTTCTGCGAACACCCCGGCAGTGGAATTAGCGGCATCGTTTTGGAAGACGAAAACGAAATTTGCTTACTTGATCCGGGTGAAGTTGGGCTGGGTGATGTCCAGATTGATTTGTTAGATTCCGATGGACAAAAAGTCGCGACGACAAGAACCGACAGTACAGGGCGTTACCAATTCAATGACCTGCCCACAGGGACTTATACCCTTCGTGAAATCCAGCCGCTGGGCTGGTTCCATGGTGGACAGTTGGCGGGCGATGGCGGCGGTGATGCTTCGACGAAAGACCTAATCACTGCTATCGAACTCAACTGGGGCCAAGCAGCCACCAATTACAACTTTTGCGAAATCTCACCCGCATCGATCAGCGGTTTGGTTTGGCAAGAATCGATCGCCAACGGCACCTTTGATCAGGGCGATCAACCGATCGCAGGCGTGCAAGTCGAACTACTGGACTCGACGGGACGCGTCATCCATTCGATCAAAACAGACTCAACGGGTGAATACCTGTTTAGCAACCTGCAACCAGGCACCTATACCATTCGCGAAACTCAGCCAGACGGTCTTTTTCATGGCGGACAGAGTGTTGGTGATTCGGGTGGCGAAGTTATTGGCCAGGATTTGATCGGCGGTGTTCAATTGCAAGGCGGCACGACTGCCGGTGCATACAATTTTTACGAATCACCACCGGCACGACTGTCGGGCTATGTGTTTCAGGACGGGGAACCGCTCACGTTGATTCAGCCTCCCGACCCAAGTGAATTGCGTCAGCTCCAAGATGGCGTCCGAACCGATGATGACCAAGGCCTGGAGGGCGTGGTTATGGAATTGCGGAACGGACGAGGATCACCAGCAGGCTTCAGCGACACCCTGCCAAACGTCTATCCGGATGGCCCCATTCGCGTTACCACAAACGCAGAGGGTTACTACGAATTCTCGGGAATACGAGCTGGGACGTACCACATTTACCAGACGCACCCAGAAGATTTTGTGGACGGACTCGACACTCCCGGCTCCTCCGGTGGTTTTGCCGTCAATGAAGCCGACACAATGTCCGCCGCAGCAGCAAGCTTGATTCAAACTCTCGTCGCTCGCGCGGAAACCGACCCGCATCGTGACGCGATTTTAGGTATCTCTGTGATGCCCGGAGAAAACAGCAAAAACAACAACTTCAGTGAACTCGTCGTTGTTGATCCGCCAACACCGCCCTTGCTGGTACCACTGGACCTGCTGTCGCTCACGGGTCCCCTGGAAACCCCCAACCGATTCACGGGCGATCGCCTACCGGACGACTTTTCCCCCAAGCAAAACCGACCGATTCTGCCAGCCAGCTTCAGTCAACCAGCGAAGCAGATTCCTTACGCGGAATTCAATAATGACTGGGCGGTATCTTGGCACTTAAGCGTGATCAACGGTGGCTATCCTAGAGGGACCTTGGGAGACGATGGGATCATCCGTCAAGTCTCCTCCCGCGTTGCAGTTGCAACGTGGCAAGTTGGCCGACATGCAACAGGCCGTTGGGTGACCGACAATGGTGAGGGCTTGCAAACGCTCAGAAACTTTTCATTGGGAGAAGCCGAAGCGACTGCACTGGCAGGTGATTTTGATGGTGACGGATCAGACGAGGCCGTAATTTTCGTTGCTGGACAATGGTTTGTCGATATCAACGGCAACGGCCGTTGGGATGCCCGCGACCTCTGGATTCAACTCGGCAACGAACTGGATCGCCCGGTCGTTGGAGACTGGGATGGGGATGGTAAGGATGATGTGGGGATCTTCGGGCGACAGTGGCAGCATGACACACGGCGAATACCACGTGACCCTGGACTTCCCGATCCGGCCAATACACGACGTCGCCAAATTGATGCCCCCGGCACCCACAGAACATCCGCAGAACTGGCTGCCGAGCGCGCTCCAGAACCTCCACGCTTGCTGCGTCGCAACCAGGATGGTGAATTACGTGCCGATGCAGTTGACCACGTCTTTCATTATGGCGAACAGGCAGATAGGCCGGTTGTGGGAGATTGGAATGGCGACGGAATCGACCAAGTGGCGATCTTCAATGGCGGCCGCTGGCTGCTCGATCAAGATGGCGACGGGCGACCTTCCGCCACCGACGTACCGTTCGTCTTTGGAAGCAGCGGCGATCAACCAGTCGCCGGCGATTTTAACGGGG
Source organism: Planctomycetota bacterium (assembly GCA_036339635.1). Classification (GTDB taxonomy): domain Bacteria; phylum Planctomycetota; class Planctomycetia; order Pirellulales; family Pirellulaceae; genus Rubripirellula. The sequence goes on from JAYZAR010000435.1 coordinate 4,417, forward strand.
ATGGCATCGACGAAATCGGAGTGGTGCGGGGACAATGGTGGATCATCGATACCGACGGCGACCGCCGCCTGACGGGCAATGATCTGCAAATCGAAGTCCCACGCAACGGAGGCACCAAGAGCCAACCCGTCCTTGCCGATTGGGACGGTGACGGGAAAGACAACCCGGGTTACTACTCCAACGCCGAGTAAGCCAAATCGGCTTCTACGTTCAACCTAGGGCTGACTGTCGAAGACGTTTCACTGGCACTCAACTGGATGCGGCAACGCAACCCGGCGGCAAATCGTTTAGCGAGATCCGCGAACGCGAAACGGCGCCGATTGCTCTCGTGGGCTCGCAGGAATTACTGGCATCACTGGGTAGCTGCTTATTTCTTGGCGAAGCCCCGCTTCAGCTCGTCCAAGCTGGTCAGTCCACGCACAACCGCCAGAATCGCTTCTGCTTGGATTCCCCGTTGCCCTTCGCTGCGTGCGACTTGGGTCAGCTGGTTGATATCTCTGGTTTTCAACAATGCCGTTTTCAATTGATCTCCTGGCGTCAGCAGGTCAAAGACGGCAATGCGGCCAAAGTAACCGCGTCCTACGCAGATATGGCACGGCGTAATGGGCGCGGGTCGCCCATTCTCATCAACTTGCTGCTCTGGCGGCGGTGGAATGAAAGGTTGGTACAGCAACCCGACACGACCGGCTGGAATACCAAGTTGCTTCAGCATCTGCGGCGTCGGCTCGTAACCCAGTTTGCAATTGTCACAAAGACGTCGCACCAAACGTTGACTAAGGATCGCACCCATATGTTTGACGATTTCCTTCGCCAAGGATGGATATTGACTGATCACTTTAGTCAATCCTTCGATTGCGGAATCGGCCACGATCCGAATGTATATCTGCTTTTGATGCTTGCCAACATGTTCCAAAGCCAACTCGAACGTCTCGGCATCCGGTAACTCAGGGAACATCAATACATCAGGTTCTTTCAGCAAGATTTTTTTCGCCAGCTCAAACTGTGTTAGCCCCGTATCTCCGCCAAAGAAGTTAGGGTTAACGTTGATGATCTCCGGCTCAGGTAAATCTTGACGCTCCAACGACTGAAAGTCACGAATGAATCGATCGGACGCATTCATCGCAGTGATCCACGTCGTGGTGAGCCCCTCACCTTTGGGTGCCGTAACGAGGACGATGTTACCACCTTCGTTCAGTTTATCCTTGAGGGTCGCGACCATTTTGTCACGCATACCCAAGTCAGGCAGTTTTTCGAAAGGCACCTTTTCTGCCTCGATCCGAGCCAGCACACGCTCACCGGTCTGAACTCCTTGGCTTTGCAGTGTCAGGTCGTACTTTTCTTTGGCGACCTTCAGCCCCAATTTCCCGGTCTGGGCTGACCGACGATCAGCAGGGTTCAAATGGCAGAGCTGCTTTAACGTATACAGCATTGCATCACCGGTCTCGCGATCGAGCGGTGGCAGTTGCTCCCAGTTCCCATCAACTTGGTAACGCAGTGCGCATGCCTGTTGAGAGAAATCCATCAACACATGGGTGGCACGAGAAAAAATCGCATGCCCCAATTGGCCACCAGCGATTGCATATCCGGGACCCTGTCTTGTTGAAATCAACAACGACTGCGCCTCCATCGCGTCATCCATGCGTGGCGTAAACTCCACGGGTTCAACCGTTTGCCAAAGCTGTATCTCTTCTTGTTGAGCCATCGGGGCGCAGGTGCCTTATGTTGCAATAACAGAAACTCTTCGGGCCGGACCATCTCCAAGCCGAAGTTACAAAATACCGGGGGCCTTCACGTCGATTCCCTTCAATGCCATTTTCAATGCGTCCTTATTCGGCGCAACGGCAAAGGCGGTCGGACGATCGATCAATTCATCATCGATCAATTGCTTGAGACTCATCGTGAAGTCTTGCATGCCGTCCTCTTCACCAATTCGAATCGCATCAGGCAGCTTGTGATCATCCCCATCTAAAACCAATTTCCGAATCATCGGAGTGAACGTCATTACCTCTGCGGTGGGAACTCGAGGCACATCTGGCCGGATGGACTTAAGGAGTTTCTGAGCAATGATGCCTTTCATGTTGAACGCGATCGCCGATCGAATTGCTCCATGCATTTCCTCTGGGAATAAATCGAGAATTCGTCCAATTGTCGTTGACGCACTCGACGCGTGAATCGTCCCGAACACTAAGTGACCAGTTTCCGCTGCGTGGATCGCTGTCATGAAAGTTTCTTCATCACGTAACTCACCGACCAAGATGATGTCGGGGTCTTCACGCACCGCGTGTTTCATTCCAATCTCAAAATCCTTAACGTCCTGACCAATTTCACGTTGGTTAATCAAACACTTCTCCTCGGTGAAGATAAATTCGATCGGATCTTCGAGAGTCAGAATATGTTTGCGATAGATCGTATTGATGTAATTCAACATCGATCCAATCGTGGTACTTTTCCCGGACCCAGTGACACCCGCAAGCAACACCATTCCTTGATCGTAGTGGCACAAAGTTTCAATCGACTCAGGCAGAAACAGCCCTCTAAAGTCAGGAATGAAGTTGTTGATTCGTCGAGCGACCAAACCGATGTTGCCGAGACTCTTGAGCATGTTCACACGGAAACGCCAGCGAACCCCATCCACATAAATGGTATGGGCAAAGTCGGCACCACCTTCCTGCTCGAAAATCAGCAGGTTGCGTTCATCCATCATAGGAATCAGCAACTCCACCATTTCCTCATTCTCACTTGGCGGGCGGTTGAGTGCCTTGAGCTCCCCCCGAACTCGCACCATCGGCGGTTGCCCCACCTTGAGGTGGAGGTCCGAGCCCTCGAGCTTGACCAGTGCCTTGAAGATCTTGTCGACCTCCATTGACTGCTTATCGTGGAGCAAACTCTCCTTCAGCCTTGCTTTCACGGCTTCGGCTTGGTCACTCATCTCGGGAACACTCGGCGTTCGGCTGCTCTTGGGCGACATAGCGGACCTGGGTGACGGAAATCGGAAAAAGAGGGGTGGCAAATCTGCGGACGGCTCAAGGCGGCAATCGCCAGCAGAATTCCATCTCGCAGAAGTCTCGATTCTAGGCGAACTGCCGACGGACTCAATGAGCCAACTGAAACATAAGCTGAACTTCACGGGGAATCTAAATCAATTCGGCGGTTTATCGACTTTTCGACCGCAGTTAACACCTTTTCGACGTGATCCTCTACAGAAGCTACCAGTTTGAACTGGGTCTCGATCCACCCACCAGTCAAACAAACAATTCGCGGGAGAGACCAGCAACTGGCCTCCTGCTCCATCACAAGACACCACTGATTCACCCTTCGCCCCAAACTGCAAATCCCCCACTGGCCAAAATATGATGCCAGCCTGGCCGACTGCCGATGAAACCGCGTCACGGGTATCGAGCCCGCGGTCGCCCACCATCACGCCCGAGCAAAGTAGACCACGATGCCTCTTGTCGGAACGAATGACGTCTAACCACCGGTCAGCACCACAGGCTTCCATCGCTGGTGCTTGTCCTGCCCATCATTCTGCGATTGACACTTCGTGCTCATTCCCGCCCCAATCAACCATAAGGTTCATTGGAGTTGGTAATGCCAATGACTCGAATAGCGATCTAACAGATGATCGCTTTCACATCCATCGCACTGCATTTCTCGCCCGGATATCTGAAAGACTGAATCAATAATGAAGCAAGTTCGATTCACTCCATCGCTGCCGATGTGCACGATCGGACCAATTGATCACCTTCCACAATCAGTGAATTCCATCACCATAACAAAGATTTGAGATCGAGAGCTTAGCCTCTAAGAAACCCTCAGCATTCACTGCACTGATGATGTAGTTTCAGCGATTTGAGCCAGCAGGGCTAACTGGCGGTTGACTTCCGTCAATCGGGCATCGACTTCTCGAGATCTGGCTCGTCAAAATCATTCTCCCAAGGCAGCAGATCAGATATACAAATCATTAGTAACCCTTTGTGCTAATTGCCGAATGGAGTTGAAGCCTGAAAAGACGCTACCGTTCGAACCAAAAGTACAAATTTCGTCACAGCGCTCTTATTTCCATTTACTGAGCGATTTCGTTGCATCCTCACTACTCTCAGGATAGCCAAACCGCGCAATCAGTCCTCCTGCCCAACTACCATCTCTCCAACCGCACTTGGCTCCGATCCTGATGAATTGGGATTAGATTGCTAGCAAAGTCCATCGAGGCCTTCGACTCGAGCCGCCTGCCGCTGTTCCATACGCTAATGCACGAATGGTTCTCCGGTGAAAGCTGCAAGCAGATCCCAGACGATGTGATGTCAGCGGAAAGGATGCAAGTCCCTGAAAAGGTGAGGCAATATTCTGCGCCGAAGCCCGCTTCAGTTGCCACCGTTGAACCTGGTTCCACGAATAACAGGCATGAAAATGCGGACCATCTCCAGCGAACCCAAAAACGATCACGCGGTATTCTGTTTTTTTTGATAGACTCGCCAAAAGCTTACGTCCGGAACACATTAGGTACCAACGGATACGATGAGCTTGAACCAAAGGATTAACCAATTGGCTTGTTTGCGTGATAGTGAGCAGCGGCCCCACCATCAGCCGGATCGTCATCTCACGATCTTTGCGATGCATTCGTCGGGATTTCCTGAGCCAACAAGCAGCTAAATGGATTTGGCGCCTCGCTTGACTGGCTCTAACTCGCTTCTTATTCAGCGTTGAACAAAGCCCAGGCACCTACCGTGGCAACGATAACCGACAGGCCAACCCGAACCTCCCACAGGAATCCATCATGACAAAATCTGCCTTGATCACTGGAATCACAGGTCAAGACGGCAGCTACTTGGCCGAGTTGTTACTGGATAAAGGCTATGAGGTCCACGGCGTGATTCGAAGGAGCAGCACGTTCTCCACATCAAGAATCGATCATCTCTATCGCGACGTGCACGAAAAATCAAATTTACGATTGCACTATGGAGATCTCACGGACGGGCAAGCACTCACAAATCTCGTACTCGACCTAGAACCGGACGAAATATACAACCTCGGTGCTCAGAGCCACGTTCGCGTTTCTTACGACCAGCCGGTCTACACTCTCAACACAGTTGGCCTGGGAGCGCTCTGTGTCCTGGAAGCAGCGAGATTACTGAATCAACGAAAACCTGTTCGCGTCTACCAAGCAAGCAGCAGTGAAATGTTTGGTGCAGTTCTCGAAACTCCTCAGAAAGAGTCTACGCCCTTCAATCCTCAGTCACCCTATGCGTGTGCGAAAGTCTACGCGTATCACCAAACTGTCAATTACCGCTTGGGTTATGACTTGTTTGCCTCTAATGGCATCCTCTTCAACCATGAATCGGAGCGGCGTGGGGAGACTTTCGTAACGCGGAAGATCACCCGAGCAGCAGGCCGGATCAAACTTGGCTTGCAACAAAAGCTATACATGGGCAACCTGGACGCGAAACGCGACTGGGGTTACGCAAAAGAATATGTCGAAGGCATGTGGCGAATTCTTCAACACAGTGAACCAGATGACTTCGTTTTGGCGACCGGAAGGACGGCAACCGTGCGAGATTTCTGCGATCTCGTATTCAAGCAATTGGATCTCAATTATGAAGACTATGTGGAGATTGACCCGAAATACTTTCGGCCGGCGGAAGTCGATCTCCTGTTGGGTGACCCTTCCAAGGCAAAAGAAAAACTCAACTGGGAGGCATCAACCACCCTGGAGGAGTTGGCCAAGGTAATGACGGAACACGACTTGGAACTTGCAGAGCGTGATGCTCACGCGACGAAATTCCATCGCACCCAAGCCGACTGAACATCTGCGTTGACTCGAGAAGAACTGCCGTAACACAGAACGTGCAGCATCCGCGTGGAGAGAACACTCAGACTATCTGCCGGCAAGCCTTTTGATCGAAACGCAGATCCTCGCCAAAATGCAGCATCTTAGACCAACCTGATTCAGGCTGCTTTTGACCAGTTCTCCCAAACATAGGGATATTGGTATGTGGAAACATGGGTCCGCTGAAGAGCATTCTGAATATCACGCATTCGGTTTCGCGAATCGGGAACAAACCAGTGGAATTGAACCTGTAAATTCGCGAATTTCGTCATTAAGTCCGATGCGATTAAACTTCCAAGGAGATCGTATTCTCCACCTTCGATGTTTAGTTTCAGAAGAGCGACACGGTCGATTTGTTGATCTCGCAGAAAATCCTGTACTGACCGAAGCTTGCAAGAGGTGGTCTCACTCCCAGGGATAAATTGAGAAGTTGAGTCATCGGAGATGCCTAGCGATATCTCCTCGTCTTCTCCAGCCAATCCAAAGTCATGAACGTCGACGTTTGCTAATCCCGCGAATCGATCCTGTATCTGTTGGCAATACTCTGGCACAGGCTCGAAGACGTGGATTTTGCAACCAAATCTTTCGTGGATCTCCGCCGCCCAATCACCACGGTACCCGCCCACATCAAACACAACATCCGACTCGTCTAAGTCGTATTCAAATCGAAAACGCGCATCGCCACCATCAGACATCCATTGCCGGTAGCTCCGCGCGTGCGTCGCCACGGGAATGCAGTCCGAGACCCCAAATAGCCTGAGCAGTGAATCTGCTCGCTTGGCAAAACTTTGACACAACCGATTATGCTTGAGAGGCAACACCATAATTTCCAACACTCCATTCAGTTCAAAACTTTGGTTGGGGGCAATCAACGAAAGACATCACTTATGCCGCCCGAGCAGAAAGAGACGATGAAAGATTCCGCTCGCTTATCCAATCTTCACAAGGAACAAAACTCCCATTCAAAGTTCCGGGATGGAACCAGGGATCGGGGTGATAGACTCGGCGTCCACGGGTATTTTCGCCTAGAAAGGCTCCCCACCAACTAAACGAACTATTCGCGATGATCGCATGATCACACAAACTCATGAGGTAAAGATCTTCATAGGCTGTGGTCGCATCATTGTGCGTTACAGGGACGAAAGGAAGCCCCACATCGAGCTCGCGCAAACACCACTCCACGTCATTCGAGAACAAAAACACCTTGAGACCGGTCGATCGTTGCCGCAAATCATCGAGACACTTTCGGTAATAATCCCTTCCCAAGTTGCGGTAAATCTTCCTAGCCTCTGGGTTCGTCACGTAGTCACCACGACGAACGTGGAGGGCAACGCTAACCTCGGATTGGATCCGTTCGGCAACACGTAGCGAAACATCAGACAACGCATGCTTCGGCCGAAACTCTGAACGCAACTGTTGCTGCACTCCAGCGAAAAAACGCTCGCTCTGCCAGTATCCATCGAGGTAGACGTTCGTTGCAGAACGCAAATATTTCTCCGCGAACCCAAATGGTCGTTCTCGCCTTAGAGACAGGGCTCTCGACTCAGATCGTAAAAAGGAATTACAGCATGCATGAAGCGCATCGCTCCACCGATTGCCCTCGCGAAAACGTCTCGGTATGCGTTTCGATTCATGAGGGGGTAATTGCGGAGCGGAAATACAAAAATTCGTAATTGCGAGTGCATGCAAATCGTAAGTCGCGAAACCAGAAGCATCAATAAACAAGGGCTGTAAGGAAAGCCGCGCGAGCTGCAACCCGTAAGCATATTGGAACATCTGATTGCCCAACCCGCCCAACAATCGAGTGACGACCATGGTTGCTATGCCACCTTACGTGCGTGAAAACCACGCACCGACTGCGTGATACAATCGTCAAGCATCTGGATCATTTTCTCAAATCGGACATCATCAAACATCGGATTCAATCCCACATAGAACCCTTGGTGATGAATGACCTCGGCGCCGGGGTACTCCTCGGGCTTGATATCTCCCAGCAATTTAGCTGCAGGCTGACGAGCCAAGTTTCCGGTCACCACAGGCCGGGTCTCCACACCTGATCCTTCGAGACGGCTCAAAACATCACTCCGACATTTCGAAGCATCACCCCTCAATTGCACGACCGTCGCCAAGGGACACGCAGTGCCATTCTCCGGTTTTTTCACCCGGGCAAGGTAGGGCGTACTGTCGATATAGCGTTCAAACCGCTCCGCTAATTTCATTCGCCGCTCATTCAGGCCCGGTAGTTTCTTCAATTGCTCGATCCCGAAAGCTGCATTCAACTCTGTGGGACGTAGATTGAACCCCCAATTGATGAACTGAAATCGCTCATCGACGTCCACTGCAGAAGCTCGACGCTGGGTTCTTGACCAGCCATGAGCACGAAGCACACGCAACGCCTCCGCATCCTCATCATTTCCACAAATGACCATCCCGCCTTCCATCGTGGTCATATGATGCGAAAAGAAAAAGCTGAATGTGCCACCAATGCCAAAATTACCGACATGATGTCCAGCGTGACGTGCCCCGATCGACTCGCAACAATCCTCAATCAGAAGCAGGCCATATTCGTCACAGACCTTTTTCACTTCTGTCATATCACAGGGATAGCCCATCAGATGAACAGCGAAAAGACATTTGGTTTTCGATGTGATTCTTCTTCGAAGATCATCGCAGTCAATGTTTAGCGTCTCCGGATCGACATCCACCAAGCCAACCTTCAGTCCTGCCATCAACGGTGACCATACCTGGGTCGGCCACGTGACTGCCGGCACCAACACTTCGTCACCAGCATTCAACCGAGGATGAAGTGGGTTGACTAAGTGAAACGCAAGCAACAAATCAGCGGATGAACCGCTATTTACCATAACAGCATCATGAGCACCCGTGTATTCCGCGAAACCACGCTCAAACTCACGAGTCAACTCTCCCATCGACGTCTTGTAATCACACATGCAACGCATGGCTGCTGCGATTTCTTCTTTACCAAACGTTGGTGCTGTCAGCGGATACCAGTATTTGCCAGTGCCGCATTGCGGTGACTCCAAATGCTGGTCCAACCAACGATCAAGATGACCTGCTGCTTCGTTATTCATTGACCAAATTTTCCTTCGAAACGAATCTCTTGGATTCCAAATATTATGATCCGCACGGTGAACTACTAAGCGCTCGGTATTCATCAATGGTACGACGAATTCCCTCACGTAACGAAATGCTTGCTTGAAAACCCAGTTCGTTCAATCGACTCACATCACTACATTTTCGCAGCATGCCATCGGGACGACTCGTGTCCCAAAGAATCTGACCTTTGAATCCTGCCTCCGTCGAAATGATTTCAGCCAATTCAAGAATAGAAACATCCTTTCCGGATCCAAGATTGACGATCTCACCACTCGCCGATGCTTGAAAAAGGTGCAGCATGCCATCCACTGCATCATCGACATGAATGAATTCTCGACGGGCTTGACCAGATCCCCAAAGAACAAGTTCATCAACTCCCGTCTCAACCGCATCACAGAAACGCTTGACCAAAGCACTGAGAACGTGGCAACGGCTGAGATCAAAATGATCATTTGTTCCATAAATGTTGCAGGGCATTGGCAACACACAGTTCATTCCAAATTGTGCATGATGGAACTGAGCAAGACGCATGCCGGATATCTTTGCCAATGCATAGCCTTCGTTCGTTGGCTCAAGTGGACCAGTCAGCAAGTGACTCTCATGCATTGGCTGAGGGCATTCGCGCGGGTAAATGCAGGTGCTTCCAAGAAACAAAAGTTTCTCAACACCAAAGCGGTGACATGCCGTAATTTGATTGACAGCAATTCGCAGGTTTTCCGTGAGAAATCCTGTCGGATCCTCTATGTTGGCGGCGATCCCCCCGACCTTTGCAGCGATCAAAAATGCGAATCGAGGGCGAGACATCTCAAACCAAGCATCCACCGACTCTTCATCACTCAGGTTGAGTTCCGAGCGAGTTGGGGCCATAACATTTTCAAAGCCAGACTGCTTGAGCTTTGCGACTAAACGTGCCCCCACCATCCCGGTGCCACCGGTAACAAGGATTGCGTCGTTGAATTCCACGAAAAACCACCCTAGCTAAAGCACTGATCTGTTCCCAGCTTCTCTTCTAGCAACAATTCCTGAACAATGGGATGTCGATTCCCTCATCTGCCCCTCATCCTTTTGATATCAAAGGAATGTCGCTGGTCTGCACCATCAGGCTGCGTCACGCGACGCGTTTAATCGCTGGAACTCGAGGCAGAATTTGACTCGGCTTGGCAATTTGCGAGGTGGCCGAAAAAAACAACGTCTCTAGAGTCATCCTCCAAGTCAGCAAGCTCACGGGCGAGGCGACCCAGAGTTGCCGCAAATGCTTGTTTGCAACCCGCCACTGACCATTTCGTGATGCCTTTCGGGCCCATTTGTGTGGCCCCGCTGGCGAACGGGTGGCTTCGCACCTTCTTATCAGATACTGAGGCACCGACCGCCCACGACGTTGATACGCTTGGGTAAGCAATTCAAGAATCCGACGGCGACGTATGCGGCCGAGCTGCCAGGACACACTCGCGTGTTGACGGTAACAAAGCAACACATCCGGTAGGTTGGCGAGGTCGCCTATCTCGGAGATCCGAAACCATAAATCAAGATCCTCGACGAACTCGAATTCAGGACGATACCCACCAAGACGATTGAAAACCTCCCGTCGAATCATCGCGGCAGGATGCGCAAGTGCAGTTTTCATTCGCATCATCCCATCTTCTATTTCTTGATGCTGAATGCCGAAATGCTCAACACCCAATGGTTCATCGTCACGGTCGATCTCCAACACCGAAGACCCCACCGCGAGGATCTTTGGATTGTCGATGAGAAATGCAAGCTGTTTTTCGAAACGATCAGGCATCGCGATATCGTCAGCATCCATCCGCGCAACAAAGGGTGCTGTACAAGCCGCGAGGCCACGATTCAACGCGCCAACCAATCCTTTGTTCTGCTGCGAGATAATCTTCACCCTCTCGTCTTCACCACTCAATCTTGCAAGGATATCGGCCGAACCGTCCGTGCTTCCATCGTTGACGCAGATGATTTGGAAATCCGTCATCGTTTGCTGCAGGATGCTTCGAACTGCAGCTTCTAGGTGTCGCTCCGCGTTATAGATTGGCATCAGCACATCAATGCTTTTATGGATCACCTTGTTTCCCTCGCCTCTGCTTCGCATGTTGTGGAAATACGCCGAGAGATCACCATCCCAAAATTGACTGATACTAATTCCTGAGTGCCCAATGCGTATCCGCCCAGCTCTTTCCCGATCACATCGACCGTTTTTGCTTTTGCTATCGACATCCACAAAAGAAGCGACAGCTTCCGTAAATTAGGACATATCAAACGGCGGCGATACGACGCAAGCAGAGCCCCTCCAACTCATTCACGATATGCTTCGAACCCTCGTAATCAACACTTCTGACTTCGGACACCACATTAGGGTCCTGGGTTTCGCGGCTGCAGTTGAAAACTCCACTTAAAACCAAACCCAAGTAGCTGTAACAGAAACGGAACGCCACAGAAACAAAAAATGCTTTAGGCCGCAACACGAAGGGCGCGAGAGAGATTTGAAACACCGATTTTAACGCGGTTCTTTTTCGGATAAATGGTCAATTGATCGCGGCGTCCATGCACCATTTTGTCGCGAACTAGGTTCGCCAGCATCGGAAACAGATTCAACTCACCAAGAACCGCCTGTCGCGCTTGCTCAATGGCAGATGTTCGCTGAACATCCCGATCCGATGCGATGATGGAGCGACTCGTTTCAATCGCCTCGTCCATCCGAAAAACATCGATGGCTGCAAAACTCTCGCGGGGAAAATAATCACATGCATTCGGGGCACCGAAATAGAATGGAAAACAATATCCCAGAAAAGCATCCGTCAGCTTTTCAGTGATGTAGTTCCTTCTAGAAGCGTTCTCAAGCACAATGTGGTAGCGATAGTCTTTCAGTGCCACCCATTTGTCGGCAATATCATTGTGCCCACGTCCGTAAACATGCAACTTATCCCCGAGGTAATTCTTTAGCATTCTGACAAACTCAAGCCGTTGGCGATGCGCCTCGGTCGTGACCTTGTCAGAGATGATCACACTTACAAGCTCACGCTTCTTAGGTGGTGACATCCTGGCGAGTTGATCGTAATCAAGATTCGGTAAAAAACCATCAGCAACTTCTACGCCTGCATGCCATGGTTGCGACTGCTGAGATTCGATCAATCCCGGGTGCTTACACGGGTGACATGTTTGAACCCAGCGAAACTGGGTTAGAAAACCGCGATGAAACGTTCGTATTTCAGGGGGTTCCCAGCTTACAAAAAATAGGTTCTCGCGATTGCACGTCGCGGTAACAGGCATTGGCGGATTATCCAAGACGACCCACGCATCGAACGACCCTTCGGCGGGATCCGTGACAAACACAAAATCTTCCCAAACACCCAAGCTACCGGGTGTTTGACGCATGAGTGGCCAATCGGCACAGCAGCTCGTCAATAAGACTCGTTTCATTCCTGCGATGCCAACCTCGATCGGACCCTGAGTTGAAGAAAAGAGCATCGTGGGGAAGTTACAAAAAAGCCTGAAAACCGGTCAAGCGTAATCTCCAGCCAGACAAAAAAGTAAACTCGCGATGGATGCCGGTCCTGCTCTGGCCGGGTGTTGACGATCAGATTTGGCTTCACCTTTGACAAATCAAAAGAACTCGTCGCGCTACATATCTGCGAAGCAACACTAGTGGATATCAGCTTAAAGCGGCACAGAGATGAGACCAGGCGAACAAATCCGCTAGCTTGATGAATGTAAACTTAGCAACGACAACGCCTTGGGCAGCGACCCTGGTGATCCTACAAGCTCACACCAGCGTTCAGGCCAGCCATACTCTCCCATTCGAACAAACAATGCGATCAATAAATGATCCGCGGCATTGAACCCCAAGCCGGACAATGCAGCATCAACCCGCCGACCTTAATACCATGCGTGCTAAACGCTCGGTGCCGAACGATCGTGAACATCTTGGGCGAATGACGCTCAAAAAGGAAAACGGATCGATTCATCTAGTCTTGTTGTCGCGATGAGAGTGGCGATCAACGATGCGTAGGCAGCAAGCGCGGACCAACAAACTTCAAGACGCACGCAATATACTCAAAAATTGAACTTCATGAGGTAACGACCAAAGACAATTATCTTGGCCCCACCGAATTGCGTCAGATATACTCCGCGTCCCAAGTACTCTCTTCTAAGTCATTCCTAAATCCCCGGCAAATCGATGCGAATCGGCTTTATCAGTTCGAACAATGGCTGGGGCGGTGGCGAAAAGCTATTAAGCCATCTCATCAAAGAAATTCGAGATCAATCGCATAGCATTGCCCTGGTGACAAGAAAGGAAAGCCCCATTGCGGCGTGGGCATGCAAAAATCAAATCCAAGATGTTTTCTATCAACGTGGCTACGGTCGTCATCCAGCTTATTTAAGAAAACTGAGGAACTGGGTCCGACATAACGAATTCGACATCATTGTGCTGAATGATCCCCACGCAATCACAAGTGGTGGAATTGCAACCTGGGGATTGCCCACCACACGTATCGGAATGCGACATACGATTTTCCCAATTCGCTCAGCTTGGAAGCATTGTTACCTAGTGGATCATGTCGTCTGCGTCTCTTCGGCGGCACAACGAGAGTGCATCGCAGCAGGGCTATCCCCTGAAGAGACCAGCGTGATCCATGGCGGCATCCCATTTCCAAAAGTGATGGCATCCGACTCAAGGGAAGCACGCCAGAATTTCCAAAATGAATCGAATCAACAATCCGAGCAACACATCCTAGCCGTTGGAAGCCTGCTTCCGGTTAAAGGCTTCGACACGATAATCCGGTCAATCTCCGCGGGGATCCAAAGTGGACACCGTTGGCGACTCTGGCTGGCAGGTGACGGCCCCGAACTTGGCCAATTAGCGACCATCGCCAGAGAAGAAGGAATTGAAAATCGAGTTGAGTTTCTCGGTCACCGGGATGATGTTGCGACGCTCCTCACTGCAGCGGATCTCTTCATTTCGGCATCACACAGCGAGGGTCTCTCGCTGGTGCTGATCGAAGCAATGATGGCGGAATGCCCGATCATCGCGACACCAGTGGGAGGGGCCCGCGAAGTGCTACGAATCCAAGAAATTGGCGAGTCACCGTATGCGGAGACTTTTCAACCTTGTGACATCTTTGGTCTCACCAACGCGATTATCAACACCTTGAAAAACTCCGACGAACGGACCTCAAAAGCGAGGCAAGCCAAACAATGGGCCGAGCAACAATTCTCAGCTCAGAGAATGGCGGACGAACACGTAGCACTGTACCAAAAACTAAGCAGATCAAAATTTTGACATCGGCTTGAGCCCCCGCCAAACGTCTTGATCGGAAATCAGCAATTTTGCTGTAGCTAAAAAAAAGCCATAACAAGCCAAAGGGACGATGGCCGAGGACCCCTATACAACTTAAAACCCTGCATTGATTTACACCAACATCACGCAGCGGCTAGGTCCAATAACGCAGCGCGGCCACATGCCGAGAAGTTTCGATCATTCTCTAAATACCATTGTCTGGCGCGTTTCCCCAAGTCTTCCAGACGAGCATCATCCATTGCTAAAACCGCGTTAATCTTCGTTTCAAGCAAACTGGGATCGACAACAAAATCCGTCCCAAGATTCCGTGCAATTGATCGATTCCAGCCAACGAGCATACCGCGGGATGAATCAACCAATTCATTCATCGGTGGTGCATCTGTTGTTACCACCACCGCCTGGCATGACATGCCTTCGACGATATAGTGACCCCATCCTTCCGAGGAGGATGGGCAAAGATGGATTCCATGCGTATTCTGCAAATGACGCAAACGATCATCGTTCAAATATTCGCCGATCAAGTGAACGTTTTCGGGCACCACTTTCGGTGCGTTACTTGGATGCTGAACGAGCGTCAAGGTTGGCCACTGAGGATTCGCCCACCACAGATTCAACAGCGTCTCAGTTCCTTTAAGAGTACTTCGACCAGCAACATGGATGAAACTCTCGTAATTCCGTTGCACGTTGGGCAAGAAGCGATCAAATGAGGTAAATCCGATGAATTCAGCGTCCACGCCAAGGTTTTCAAAAATCGCCTTAGCATGCATCGACTTACAAAACACTCGGTCAACACGACGCAGTCTTTTCAAATGCCTTGTAGGAAATCTTTCCTGATTTGGAATCAATACCCGACGCCCCGAACCACACAGCCATGAGAAAGGAATTCTCTCAAAAAGAATGTTCCACCACCGGGGCGATTTGCCATCAGGCTGAAACGACTCACGAAAAGGCACGAGCGAACGTACAGCATGACGTTCAACCGTTGCCTCCAAGGGTAACAATCGCCGCACAAGTTCCACATCACGATCGAGCCCTACACCGTTACTCCGGGAGATAATCCGAAAACTAGGGTGGGATTCATTGGCGTCGTCCATAGCATTCATAAACCTGTGCGTTGGAAGCTAGTATCATTTATCTAGATTCCAAATTTACGACAACAGCAATCCGCCTTGCTGGACAAAGGAACCTCTCTAAAGGATCATGCCATGCGCGGAAGAGAATTGCCAAAAAGAGAATTTACCACCGACGAGCAGCCACGCACCAGCAAACGCAAATCATCCGCCTTGGTTTGAATTTCCACCGGTCGCCTCACACGCGAGTCGTGATCAACGACACAGAACATCAGAGGAATTGGTTGAGAAGCTCCCCGAACTGGGGAGCTCCCCCCAACAGATCATTCAAGAGAGATTCATCGCTGTGCAAATGATCAAGGCCAAGAGGAGGTGCCGGTATTGGATCTAAAACCCAAACCATTCGAGATGATGCAAGCGATGGGGCCTCCACCGAAACGCTGTCGATACGCAGCAGCCAGCACTCAACAAAATGACCCGCTTTGGCCTCGGTCCGGTAGCGAGCTCCTGACCAACCAAGATGAGGCAGCCCGTTAAAGTCACTCGACCAAGCCGCGCTTTTCTTCAAAAGTCTGCGTCGCTTTTCTTCAAAACCGGGCCACACAATCCAACGGGCGGTAGCTAACGCACGCCAGGCACTTCCGAAGAAACAGTCCCCAGACGAGAAACAACCGCCTGATCCACAACACAAAGTCCGCAAATCGACTGCACAACGAGCAGCACAGACAAAACTGTAAGTAAAGCTACTGCAGACTAGCGATTATCAGAGGCTTAGGATGCCTTTCGCTAGGTACTCTGTAAGCCATCTGCGGCGGGACAATGCCGCAATTATCGCGAACTATCACGCGATTAGCGATGCGTTATCGGGATCGATTTTTAATATTCAATGGCAACGGGCAGCCGATAACCGGCAGCGGTTTGCGATACAGGCTCACTCAACCTTCGACTTCAATGCCCATGCTGCGGGCAGTACCTTCGATCATTCGAACGGCCTGATCAATGCTTCGGGCATTGAGATCGGCCATCTTTTTCTCAGCGATTTCAGCACACTGCTCGCGGGTCACCTTCGCGACCTTGTCTTTATTCGGAACACCACTCCCTTTGGCAATCCCAGCAGCCTGCTTCAACATCGAAGCTGCTGGTGGGCTCTTGGTGATAAAGTCGAAACTACGATCGTTATAGACCGTCACGATGACGGGGATCGGAGTACCGTTGTATTCCTTGGTTCGGTCGTTAAAGGCCTGGACGAATTGACCGAGATTTACTCCGTACTTACCTAGAGAAGTACCGACGGGAGGTGCTGGGGTCGCTTGCCCACCGGGAACTTGAAACTTTGCTTGACCGGTTACTTGCTTAGCCATGATTCGATGTCAGTTTTCAGATGTCAGTTTTAAGATGTCAGTTTTCAATTCGCAACGCAGAAGGTTTTCGATTTTCGCCGCCGAACAAGGGCTACCTTCCGTTCACGATTGCTACAGTGGTTCGACTTGCCAGTGATCCAGTTCCATCGGCACACTACGGCCAAAAATATTGATGATGACTGTCACGCGGCCATTCGCCTCGTCGACAGCATCCACGTCACCTTCCTGATTTTCGAAGTTACCTTCTTTGACACGAACGCGATCACCAACCTTGAACGGGATCCCGATTTTGACTGGTGTCTCCTCTTCTTCTTCTCCCTGAGGCCGGGTGATGAAGCGTTCGATATCCGACGATTCCATGGGCATTGGTTTTCCAGCCGCCCCGGTGAAATCGCTGATCCCGCTTGTCTCTCGGACTAGGAACCAAGTGTCATCGTTGATCAACATGTGGGCCATGATGTACCCAGGTAGTAACTTCCGTTTCGTGATCCGCCGCTTGCCATCGCGGGTAAACGTCGCCACGTCTTCGGTCGGAACAACGATGTCACCAAAGAATTCTTGCATCCCTTCCATCTTGACCCGTTTTCGCAAATTGTCAGCGATGGAATCTTCGCGATTGAAGGCAACCTTCAAGATGTACCATTCCATCTTGCCTGCCTCGTCCGAATCCGCTTTCTCGACTGCCGGCATGGCAACTGCTGGTGGGGGAGCAGGAGGTGGCGGCGCGGGCGCGTCATCGGCCGGAGCCTGCTCAGCTTGCTCGCTGCTTTCCTCGACCTCCAATACCGAATCATCAGACGTCTCCCCGACGGATGACGCCGAGGTATCCTCAGCTACACCCTCGGTCACAGCGGCCTCCGTCGACACAGATTCATCCGGTTGTTGAGCGTTATCGGGGGTTTCAGGTTGATTCACGTTGTCACCGCTGACAGCACATTACAGGGGAGGAAAAAACGGGCGCCGTATCTTATTGGCGGAGCGACTAACTCGCGATGCCGATGAAGCTGAATACCGTTTGCCAGATAATATCAAAGCAAAACAAAGCGATCGCGAGGAAGAAGATCGTGAAAATCACAACGATCGATGCCCGCACCAACTCGTCCTTACTCGGCCAAGTTACTTTATTCATCTCGGCTTCTACCGCGATCAAAAAGTCTGCGAACGTCGGCCAGTTCACTACCCGAAATCCAAACCATGCACCGCTAATTAGCAATAGGCCAGGCACCAGAACTGGCAGGTAGGAACTCCCACTACCTGCAGAACCACGAAGGGTTGAGTGGAGAGCCCAACAGCCCATTCCGATCACGATCCATATGGCCAAGCAGGTCAACTGACGAACGATCCGACCCTGGTTCGGTTTGTAAACCGAGGCCTGGACAAGTTCCATGTACAACGGGGCACTATTCGATCCGGCAAGATCTCGGGACACCGGCTTGCTCCTGCAAAAGAATCAAAGGTTCGACCGCCGATCCATGGCAGTCGGTGAATCAGTCATCAAGCTAACGCCGGCATTCGCCGCTAGCAGACATATTATCGTTTCATCGATGGTGCACGCCACCCACCTGCCCCGCAGGACAGCAGGGAGAGCCAAGCACCATCATCTATCACAAGCAGGGGCGGAGGGACTTGAACCCGCAACCGCTGGTTTTGGAAACCAGTGCTCTGCCAATTGAGCTACACCCCTGACTATGGTTTCAAATTTGGTTTGGTCGAAATCTGGATTCCTTTTTGAAACCTCGATATCTCCCGGAACCGGTCTTTTCTTTCAAAACCTTCGCCTCACGGTAAAACCGAACTCCACGCGGAGTTTCGACGGCGGGCATCGATCGTAAGATCGTACTTGAAAACCCTGAAAAAACCAATGACCAACGAAGACGTGGCTTCGTTGGTCATTGGTGCAAGTTCATCCGGTGGAACTCTAATCGAGGATCTTGGTCACCACGCCCGAACCGACCGTACGGCCACCCTCGCGAATCGCGAAACGAACACCGTCGTCCATTGCGATTGGCTTGTGCATTTCGACGGTCACTTTGACGTTATCGCCTGGCATGCACATTTCGGCACCAACCAAGTTGGCGGTTCCGGTGACGTCTGTGGTACGGAAGTAGAACTGAGGTCGGTAACCGCTGAAGAACGGCGTATGACGTCCACCCTCGTCCTTGCTCAGGCAGTAAACTTCTGCCTCAAACTTAGTGTGAGGCGTGATACTGCCTGGCTTGGCCAGCACTTGACCGCGCTGAATCTCCTCCCGCTTCACACCCCGCAATAGACAACCAACGTTGTCTCCTGCACGACCTTCACCAAGTTCCTTCCGGAACATTTCGACACCGGTACAGGTGGTTTTGGTAGAGTCTGGTGAGAGACCGACGATCTCGACTTCTTCGCCGACCTTGACGACACCACGCTCGACACGACCGGTTGCAACCGTGCCACGTCCTTCGATCGAGAAAACATCTTCAATCGCCATCAGGAATGGCTTATCGTCTTCGCGAACAGGCTCTGGAATGTACTCGTCCAACGCGTCCATCAGGTCGCCGATGCACTTACTAGCTTCAGGATCATCGGGCTTGTTATAGGCAGGCAATGCCGAACCACGAATGACAGGAACGTCGTCGCCCGGGAAGTCGTACTTGCTGAGCAACTCTCGACATTCCAACTCGACCAACTCCAACAACTCTTCGTCGTCGACGAGGTCGCACTTGTTCAGGAAGACAACGATATAAGGAACACCAACCTGACGAGCGAGCAAAACGTGCTCTTTAGTCTGTGGCATCGGGCCGTCCGCCGCCGAGACGACCAAGATCGCCCCGTCCATTTGGGCGGCACCTGTGATCATATTCTTAATAAAGTCGGCGTGGCCCGGGCAATCGATGTGGGCATAGTGACGATTGTTCGACTCATACTCAACATGAGCCACGGCAATCGTCACCGTCTTGGTATCGTCACGGACGGTACCGCCCTTGGCGATATCGGAATAACCCTTCGCCTCGGCCATCCCCTTGGCAGCCTGGACGGCAAGGATCGCACCCGTGGTGGTTGTTTTTCCGTGGTCAATGTGACCGATAGTCCCTACGTTGACGTGGGGCTTGGTCCGTTCAAAAGTTGCCTTAGCCATTTCTCATTCACCTGCACCTTACCGTGCCATTACCGACCCCGAGATACGCTCAGGACCGACCCAGAGGGACGACGCCCGTGTTCACACCCACGGTTTGACCGCTGTCCACCCAGCCGCACTGGTCTAGCTCGTTCAACAAGTATCGAAACGAATTGAAAAACCGCGCATCCACAGTGGAACGCGGCATAAATACATTTTTGTTATGTCGCCGAAGCATCAAGCACCTCGAGCGATTTCTCATCAAGCGTTTAGTTGTCGCGGAAACTCGCCAATCTTGCAATCACAGGTTGCGAAAAAAAGCAAATTCAACCGTCCCACCGAGCCGCCGTATAAACCCATGGGGATGAATCCAGCTGCCTTGTCTTCAGAAACCTGCTCGGGAGCAGGCCCAAATCCTCAGCATCAAGCTATCCCTTGCTCTAGAGCTGCTGATGGGACTTGAACCCATGACCTCTTCCTTACCAAGGAAGTGCTCTACCACTGAGCTACAGCAGCACGCTCGAAAGCTAAAGCGGGTGAAGGGAATCGAACCCTCGTATTCAGCTTGGAAGGCTGCTGCTCTACCATTGAGCTACACCCGCGAACGAGATGAGACCGGCGAATCGGAGCGGTGAAAATGACCACTCCCAACGCCAAATCCCAACTTTTCCGCCTCGAAATGGGGGCTACAGGATTCGAACCTGTGTAGGCTAAGCCAACGGATTTACAGTCCGCCCCCTTTAACCACTCGGGCAAACCCCCCAATAGATTTCTATTTGTTTGGTTAGCTGACCGTGTCACCTCGACTTGGCTGAAACTACTTGACTCACCTAACCAACGAGGCCGCCAATCTTACAACTTTTTTCCGAGAGAGCCAGCGGAGGGATTCGAACCCACGACCGGCTGATTACAAATCAGCTGCTCTGCCAACTGAGCTACGCTGGCTGACCGGCGGTAAAAACCCGCAAACGGCCGACAACCAAAGCTTGGCCCTCGGAAGGGCAGAGTGTAGTGATCCGACCATATCAGACAAGACGGATTTGGCAAAATTCGGTTCACTCCTGCCCCTTGTCCCGACAAATAAAAGCCAAACGAGCCACCTGGTCCTCCAAAAATGCCCACACCGGCCCAGCCCTGCGAGCAACGCGGGGTTGAGCCCGGCCAGGCAATCGACGGCCAAAGACACTCCAGACAGCGCGTTTTTGCCTCCCGAACTGATTCACGCACTCGCCGCACCGGCGTGATCCCCAACCTGACCGAGCAGCTTGATCACCATAAGTTTTCAATCGCGGAGATGAAATCTCGCATCGTCTGAAACCTCGCTCCCGGTCGCTTCTGAATCGCTTTCATCACGACTTCATCAGCACCCGCGGGCATTTCTCGGTCCGGCGAACGAACACTCGGCGGCTCCGGATCACGAAACTTGATGTTCTCAAAAGTCTCATCGATATTGCGGCCGCGAAACGGCTCGCGAATCGCCAATAACTCGTACAGGCAGACCCCCGCACTAAAGATATCGGTCCGCTCGTCGATCCCCCGATTTCCTTCCACCTGTTCGGGCGACATGTACAGCGGCGTCCCTGGTCGCTGACCACCGCCGGTGAGCGTTTGCAACTGCGAGGCCCCCTGCTCTTGCTCGGTTCGCAAAACGCTCATTCGAATCGAGTCGGTATCGTCGGTATGCCCCCAGACCTTCGCAACACCCCAGTCCAGCAAAATCACTTCGCCAAAATTCCCAACCCAAATATTCTCTGGCTTCACGTCCCGATGGATCACCCCCCGGACATGGGCATAAGCGAGCGCCTGACAGGCATCGACGAGGATGCTCAAACGCCGCTTCACCGGATAAGCCTTGATGGTCGACTCATCCCCGATCGCAATTCGTTTGATCACTTCAAAAAAGTTCTCACCTGAAATCTGCTTCATGACAAAGAAGACCCCATCTTGATCGTCGTTACCGACGTCATAAACCGGCACCGTATTCGGATGCTGCAACTGAGCGGTTACGCGGGCTTCCCGTAGCAACCGGCGACGCTCTCCGCGGTCATTACGGCATTTCGGCAATAAAGTTTTGACCACCACCGTTCGGCCGGCGATGGGATCATAACAAGAACGGAGCAGCCCATTCCCACCACGACTCATCTCACGAAAGTTGCGATAGCGTTTTAGTCCCGGAGCAACCTCGCGAGGAAGATCCGGGTCGGTGCCACTGAGAAGAATTGGTTCGCTTTGCATAGCGAAAAGTATAAAGCACACCCATTCCACCAGGGATCGCCATCAGGATCGCCGCAGTGGTCAAAATGAAGCTCGGTACCAGCCAGCTAACCCCACTTGCAAGCGGGCGGCCGCGATAAACAAAAAAAGTCCGGCTCCATCCAGCAAAAAACCCGGCTCCACGTGACGCGGAGCCGGGTCTTCATCTCAAATGCAAGCCTCACTGCCTAGGCCGGCTGCGGAACATCGGCTGTTTTGACCGTCGTAATGATCGCACTGGCAACCATGTACGGATCGGCATTTGACGCTGGACGGCGGTCTTCCAACCACCCCTTCCAGCCATGCTCTACCGTGAAGACAGGAATCCGAATCGAGGCACCCCGATCTGAAACACCATAGCTGAACTTGTCGATCGATTGCGTCTCATGCAAACCGGTCAAGCGCTGGTCGTTGTCCGCACCATAAACATCGATGTGATGCTTGATACGCGGCTCAAAGGCCTGACAAACGGCGTCAAACACAGCCTGATCGCCACAAGTACGCAGAAGGGTGTTGGAGAAGTTGGCGTGCATGCCACTGCCGTTCCAGTCACCATGTACCGGCTTGCAGTGCCAATTGATGCCCATGCCATACTTTTCCGCCACACGCTCCAAGAGGTAGCGAGCAACCCAAATCTGATCACCGGCTTCCTTGGCACCCTTGGCGAAGACCTGGTATTCCCACTGCCCCATCATCACCTCAGCATTGATGCCTTCGACATTCAGGCCAGCTTCTAAGCACAACTCCAAATGCTCTTCAACGATCTCACGGCCGACCGCCTTGCCTGCGCCAACGCTGCAGTAGTAAGGCCCCTGCGGACCAGGATAACCCTCAGCCGGGAAACCAATCGGCTTGTTGATTTCCGGATCCCAGATCGTGTATTCCTGCTCGAAGCCGAACCAGAAATCGTTGTCATCGTCCTCAATTGTCGAGCGACCGTTGCTTTGATGAGGCGTGCCATCATGATTTAGCACTTCACACATCACCAAGAAACCGGTGCCCAATCGAGCCGGATCTTCGCAAACGAAAACAGGCTTGAGCAAACAGTCAGACGATCCACCAGGAGCCTGCTCGGTCGACGAGCCATCAAAACCCCACAGCGGCGCGTCTTCGACCTTGCCGCTGAAATCGTCGAGAATCTTCGTCTTGCTTCGCAGGCTCTGCGTGGGCTGGTAGCCGTCGAGCCAGATGTATTCCAACTTGCACTTGGTCATTAAATCGATTCCCCCTAGTGAATCTGAAAAACGAGTTTGACCGCGGTGAACTCGACCCACACGGGCCGCTCAATGGGTCACCCACCGCCGGTTTCAATTTAACTAACGACTGAATCCCACCATCGGAAATCCAGTCCGCTTCCTCCGCGCTGACTGGCTACCAAGAGCCTCCTTCGCTCCACGATCACTCTTCCGCTCTTCAGGCACACGCGGGTGCCCTTTCACTCCATGCCTCGAAAACCACCGATCAAGGGCTTCGTGGAACGGACGCCAACCAGGCACGTTCAAAATAACTAATTCTCGGAGCAGCGAAAGTGGTTTTAGTAATAACCACCAATTGACAAAACCAAGGCAGGCTGGGGCACCACCTTAGGCGGCATTAAGGGCCTGCTAGCTGCCTTAGAGCAAGCCAATCCCCGAAACTGCACCGCCTTTGACCCGACTTGTCTCACCGGGCAGGGCCGATCAACCACCTCGGGGATTGAACGATCTTGCTGTTGGCGTAGCCCAATCGGCAAGCCAACACCTGAACTGGCTCACCTGGGTCAACGAATGATCCGGTATACAACCGCCAACTGCCCCATCCGTCTCCCTGCTGGACCCGATAGACAATCGAGGCCCCATCGGTCGGACAGGCGAAACTGAACCGGCCACCACTCAAGTCGATCGTGGGCGGCTCCGTCTGGGGCGTCTTGCCACCTGGCTTCATCTCTTCCATGAGGACTGCCTCGGGAACCAAGCCGGTATCCCCATATCGCTGTTGAAATGATTCGGTCGCCGCCCTCATTCGAACCAAACGGTTGGCGTACTGCGTTTGGCTGGCCAAATTATTCAGCTCCCACGGATCTTTGAGCGTGTCGTAAAGCTCCTCGATCGGCTTGGGAACCTGGAACCAATTCGCTTGACCGCCCTGCAATTTCCCGGCAGTCGCTAACCGCCGCCAATCTTGCATGGCAGGCATTTCATCCATGTAGTCCAATCGCTGGGCATAGGTTTTGTGCGGCTCATAGTTCCGAATGTACTTCCAACGGCGATCGCGGACTCCTCGCTGCAGTTCGTAAACCTCATCCATTCGATCGCGGTGAAAAAACAGATAGGGCGGCTCGTCCGCTTGCTGGTCACCGACCAACTGCCGGCCGTGCATGTAGGCGGGCACATCGACTCCCGCGACAGCCAGCATGGTGGGTGGAAGATCAATCACAGTGACCAAATCTTCACGAACGGAGTCCGCATTCAACTTGCCTGGCCAACGCATGACCATCGGGATCAGGGTACCAGTGTCGTAAATCCATCGCTTTCCACGAGGCATCCCCATGCCGTGATCGCTCCAGAAAACAACCAGTGTATTGTCGGCTAAACCATCCTCCTCAAGCCTCTGCAAGACCTCACCCGCCATCTTGTCCATCAGGGTAATATTGTCGTGATACCACGCCCAGTTTTTTCGCGTGGCGGGTGTATTTGGCAGATACTCCGGCATCGTGTCGGCAACCTTGACAGGGTCACGCTGGTTTTCTGCGCCGATCGCTTCGATCACTTCGGCATGCCGTTTCTCACCATGCCGAATCTGACTTTCGTGACAAACCGTGATGTTGATCACAGAGAAGAACGGCTGCTCCGGATCGGATCGTTCTCTCCAATCCTGATGCTTGTTTCCCTGTCGATCCCAGATACTCGGAGTCGGTTCGAATTGATAATCCGTTTTGCTGCGATTCGTGGTGAAGTACCCAGCGGCCCGCAACAATTCCGGAAAAGCTTTGACTTCCGGCGGGGGAATGATACGACTCCGCATATGCTGCGAGCCAATCGACGGTGGGTACATTCCTGTGATGACGCCGCTGCGAACGACGGCACATACCCCAGCCGGTGTAAAAGCTCGATCAAAACGAACCCCCTGAGCAGCCAATCGATCCAGGTTGGGCGTGATGGCGTGAGGATCGCCGTAGCACCCCAAATTGGGCGAAATATCTTCGCAGCTAATCCAAACAATGTTAGGCCGATCATCCGCCTCGCTGACAGAGACAAGTGAAGCGAAGAAAAACAAAAACGCGAAGCCGATCGATCGATTCATGGTTTGCAAATCCCAGGAGCATGCAAAAAGTTGGGCAAGCAGCACTTCAGCTGTGAACAACGGTCGTTGTGAAATCTCGTTAAGGAGACGATGTCTGAACCTTTCGGAGCGCGTTCTTGGCGGCTCCTCCAATGTGGTAATCCCCCCCTTTGACACCGGGTCGATGCCGGTCATAGATCTGCTGCAAGGGTTCGATTGCAGCGTCTGCCGAGGGGCCGAGCTGCCCAATCAATTCCGCGGCGCTGCAGGAAGTCCCGCGCTCAGGAAATTTCAAACCCTGAATCAACAACGGCAAATGCTCCTCCAACAGACCTTGCCGGCACAATGCAAAAGAGGCCGCCATCCGGACAGCAAAGGAAGTTTCGTCACCAGCCAATTGCTGCAACCGCTGCTGTGCAGCCTTCAGAGTCTCTCCACCAATCCGGCCCAAATGAACCGCTGCGGTATAGCGAACAGCCGCATCCTGATGATCCAATGCATCCCGTAGCGGCTCGGCTGCAGAAGCCCCGAACGCACCAAGTGACTTGACCGCCCGCAGTCGAACAACACGATCCTCGTGATCCAAATCGATGTCATATTGCTGAACCGTTCGACCGGCGACCGTCGGTGGCCCCACCTCTACAGGTAGTTCCACCGCAAAAGCCACAGTCGTCAAAGAAAAAGCAGCAATACAGAGGGCAACAAGCGGCTGATACATAAGAATCGAGGTCCGTGAAGGTGATGCGGCTATGACGGGGAGCAAACCTCCTGTCTAATAATGTCCTCTAGTTTACCTTGACGGAGCGACAACGGGGCCGATGAGGCGGGAGACAACCGTTCTGGTCTAACGCGGGATAATTGGTCTCACGCGGGATAAGTGAAGCCAGCCACTAAAAAACGAAACCACAGCTCCGGCGATCGATATCACCACCCATCGTCTCCGCGAAGTCAAAGCAGGATTTCGAAAAACAGAAAGCAAAAGAAGTGGCAGCATTTCGCATCCCTAGCGGGGTCAACGGACTGTCTTGCTTACCGCAAATGCTGATATGAAATCGAAACCCGACGGACCGCCCCAAACGGCTGATAGTTTTCAGAAAGAACCGATCCCAAGGAACCACAAGGAATCAATCATGGCAAACGACCCCTTTGAAGAAACTTTGGCAACGACCAACCAGATGGAAACGGCCCCAGCGAAGAAGGGCTTTCGCGGATGCCTAATCGGATGCTTTGTGGTCAGCGGCTTAGTTTTGCTGACCTGCTGTGGCGGCTCCTACTTCGC
>JAYZAR010000436.1:0-12134 GCA_036339635.1 Planctomycetota bacterium
ATCCCCGACACCGACGCACTGCGTTTCCTGCCAGAAGGCCCGATTCCGATTGGTGAAGGCCGGGCCAGCTGGGTCGGAATCCAACATGGCAGCGATGCGACAAACGGTAGCCTGAATCTGCTGGACCTGGCTTCGGGAACCAACCAATCGTTTTCGCTGCCCGGTCGGCCGGGCTTTGCCTTCCCAAGGAAGGGTGGTGATTCCTTCGTGGTCGGCTGCGAACGGACACTAGGCAACTTTGAGCCCGCGTCTGGACAGTGGACACCGTTCTGCGAAGGGATCGACGCGGATGTTGAAAACACGATCATCAACGATGGCTTACCCTATGACGACAATTTAATTTTTGGCACAAAAGATCTCGAATTCGCGACCAAAAAGGCAGGACTTTATTTATATCGCGGCAGCGACCGAGCGTTGATTCGATTACGGGATGACCAGATCTGCAGCAACGGCAAAGCGATCATCCAGGATGCATCTGGCGGATTGCGGCTATTGGATATCGATTCACCGACACGTCAAGTCGTTCGTTACCCCTTGGACATCACCGCCGGAACGCTCGGCCAACCAGAGGTGGTTATTGATTTTGAGGGTGATCCCGGAGTGCCCGATGGTGCAATTCTGACGCCCGATCAAACAGGGATCATCATTTCTGTCTTTCGGCCCGAAGTCGCCGAACATGGCGAGACCCGTCTTTACGACCTCGCAGACGGAAAATTGCGATGTACCTGGCAGACGCCAGGATCCCCTCAGAACACCTGCCCCGCATTGATCCCTCATCGAGGAGGCTTGAAACTTTTGATCACCACTGCCGTGGAACACATGAGCCAAGGGGATCAACAAAAGTGTCCGAATGCGGGAAAACTGTTTCTCGCCGATACCGATTTGGTGGGTAACCTTGAAGAGGTTGAGGTCCGCTACAACGGGTAATTACTGGCGGCTGCGAGACGTGAAGCTCTACTTCACCGATTCTTCAGTAATGGGTTCGTCAGGTCGAAACGGATCGATGTCGATTCGGCCCATCGACCTTGGCATTTGCAGCGTCGCTAAGGCACGTGGCCCCTCCCCCACCACCACGCCGTACCTGGACCTGGACCTGGACGCCGGCATTCCATCACTGATCGATCCGGAGACCGGGAACACACTTTGCCATCCCCGACGAAAATCTGATTGGACGGCGAATGCCCGCTGCTTGAGATCAGCCAACACCTGATCACCAACCGAATCAGGGATTGGCCCGATATCGACAAACAGCAGAGGTTTAGCCTCCAATAACTTCGCTAGCGCACTCGGTTCGACATCGCTTTGCCGAAGTACAAGATGCTTGACCTTCGATTGTTTGACAAAATCAACAAACGATTCGTCAAAGGGCATCCCAGAAATATCAAGCGATTCCAATTCCGGAAGCCGAAACAACTTTTGTAATTGCTCGGGCGTGATTGGAACCCCGGCCAAAATTAACTGGCTTAAGTTCGTCATTTCGGCCAACCCATTGATTGACAGCTCATCAAAAACAACACGCCGTAATGACAATCGCCGCAGCGGCTCGATGCGACTCAACTCACCAATGGTTGCCGCTCCAATTTTTGTATCATCTAAATTCACATCAAGGAGGGCTGATAAATCCCCCCAATCCTTCGTGACTTCATCATCGATATTCGCCCCCGGCAAGGAAAGCATTCTTAACTTTGAGAACTCGCCGATGCGTTTCAGTTTTTCCTTCGACAAACTGCCGTAGGCAAGTGTCAATGAGTCCATCGAGCGGCAGTCCAATAACTCATCAAGTAGAGCATCATCAACGGCAGATCCACCGGCGGCAAACCACTCTAGATCACGGAGCCCTGTTACTTCAGCGCCTTTCGGCCAAGGTTGATTCTCTAGACTCAAACCTGTCAACGCGAACGCATTCTCGATTTTCATCTGCTGCGGCGCACGCATTAATCGGAGGCGTGTTCTTAGCTCGGGTACATTGATCACCCGCAACGTCTCCAAATGATTGAGTTGGCTAATTGTCAATTGTTTCAATCGGAGTGAATCGTCTAGATCCATGTTGGTTAAATCGAATCCATCGACCTCTAAGACTTCCAACTGCTCAAAACGATCTAGCAGCCAAGCCAATTCATCCTCTTCTAGTTGACTCGCTCGGATGTTCAGTGTTTCCAGTTGCGTCATCCCAGCAAGCGTTTGCAACTGTTCGAAACGGACTCCGCAACCATTGAGGTTCAAATGTCGAATACGCTGGTTCTTCGCTAACGGTGATAAATCCAACTCGCTGAGAGGAAGGGTTTGCAGATCCACTGAGCTCGGCCCCTGTTGGTTTCCGATTAATTCGATCCATTGCTGGCACCGATTGGGATCGACCGGAAGGGGTCTCTGAGCTCCCAGAAGCGTGACAAGATACGATCCGAGCGAGAATTCCCGCAAATTCGGTGCATCGCGAACCGAAATGGATTCGAGGTCACGCGCAAAAAAAGCCAATTCGCGAAGGCTCGGGGTATCCTCAATCTCCAAAGCGGAGACCCACGTTTGACCAGGCACAAAATCATCCGCGTCCAACATGTATCCAAATTGACCGATTCCCGAATCGATGGTCGCCAACCTCGGCACATGACGCAACTTCAACTGATGCTTCTGCATGCGGTCAATCCGCAACGATTCCAATGCTGGCAGATTGCTCAATTCGATACCGAGCGGTGATTCGTTCTCTTGAATCACAAAACGAGTCACCGACAGAGACCTCAGCTCGGGCCAATCATCAATCACTAATTTGTCGGACTGGCCGGATAACGGCCGCGATAATTCCAAGCTCACCACAGATTGAGACCAAGCCGGCTGACCCAAGTCCGACAATGCGAGGCCGGTCTGCTGCAGGTCGACCGACAGTAACGGGAGCTCAGAAAACTCGGCGAGGATGGCCGGGTCGACATTGGTACCTCGCAGCACCAGGTCAACGAGCCAAGGTAATTTGCCAATGGATTTGGCAAGCTCCGTTCCGAGCCTGGCTCTCGATAGCGTCAACTGCGAGAAATGAAAGTTTCGCTGCAAACTCTCAATCGATTCTTTTCGGATCCCATCACGCTGTACGCTCATCCCAATCAGCGTCGGAATCTCGCAAATTTTTCGCTCCGCTTCCTCTCTTCCGTCAAAGGACACAATACTGACCAGTCGCACCCTCGACATCAACTTTTTCATTCCTTCAGGCACATAGGCCACGATTGGTTCGGGCACCCAACAACTGAGATAGGTGTTCCCGTATCGAGCCATCTCACTGGCAAGGTTCATGTGCTGACGGAACTGCAAGTAATGACCGGCAATGATTGCCCCTGGAACGAAGAGAATTGCCAACGCAATTCCGGCATCCAACGTCCATTGCTTCAACCACTTGCCGTGCGGCAAAGTCAAGCGGCGATGCCGCCACTGCACGAACCAAAAACTTAGCGTGGCCGTCCCCAAACCGAACGCAAGATTCAATACAAGGTTGGCGATCGAAAAACGGCGATACTGAAACTGTCCCGCATCCGGATAGTGAATTTGGTAATTCAAGGGCCAGCCTGCCATCACCGGCATGGTG
The DNA here is from genome assembly GCA_036339635.1 of Planctomycetota bacterium. GTDB lineage: Bacteria > Planctomycetota > Planctomycetia > Pirellulales > Pirellulaceae > Rubripirellula. Next base: position 3,569 of record JAYZAR010000436.1, read on the forward strand.
ATGTATTCGCTGGGTTCCCTTCGACCCGAAACTTCAACCCCCCCGTACCATCGCCCATCCAAACTGGCGATCTGGTAAGGCAGATTGGACATCACGGTAATCGCGGCGATGGCCGTAAAAATGATCGCCCCCGTGATCCGGCTTTTCCCGTGACCCGGCGCGGCATCTACTTGGGGAGTCCTGGTTTGGCTGATCATAGAAAAAGCAAGGTCAAACAATCGTCAACGGGAGACCGAACATCTCAGGGGATCATATCACACCGGGTACCCTGGCAAAAAAAATTCAGTCGCCTAAATCAACCTTTTCGTTCCCATCCTCGTCATAACGACAGAAAGCAAAATAAAAGAAGGTTACCGGTAAACAGGGCAGCAAAAGCAGAAAGAAAATTCCTACCAGCGAAGAAAAGGCGATCGCCATCAGAAAAAAACCTGTCCACAACCACCAAGTGTCACGCCACAATCCCAACAAACGTTTCATCAAACTACTTCATCGAAGGAAGAACCCAGCCCGATCTGCGGGCAGGATTGCCATAAACCACCAACCCGGAAAGGGGACCATGCCTCGGCCAATCCAAACTTTCGCATTCGAGTCACCCCCTTACCTCTCATCAGCCCAACGGCAAGTTAGATCGAAACCGAATACGACTCCACGGCAGGAATCTTTATTTTGGATCAACTTACCCATTGAAGCTCTCGGCGTTGAAGGCCTCGCAATCACCTAGTCCCATCGGAGACCTCCGTTAAGGGCATCGACTCTCCATCGGCAGCAATTTGCCATGGAACCCAGACGATCATCGCGTATCCCACTTTTAAGTCACTCTTGCGTGGTGCAATATCCTGCGGTTGCAATACAACTGTTGAAGGGTCAAATTCTCGGTGGAGCTTGTCGAGATCACCTGCAAGATCGGCATCCAAGCGGACGCGATCGTCGTGAATCGCCCGCAGCGCATCTTCGGCCCGCTTAACATCGTCCCCCTGCTGCGACGCGTACCCCACTCCCCTTGCCACCGTGGACGCGCGAGTACGGCGACCACCCAAAAAACCGCCCAGCAGTGCGCCAGCAATGGAACTGGCCGCGGAGATCATCGACGAGCGCTGCTGACTCTTTTCGCGTGAGACACGATCTTCCGCCGTGCGAATTTTTTTTTCTAGTGACCGTAATTTCGATTCGTAAGAATCACGTAACTTCTCGACCGCGGCATCACGTTGCTCACGAACACATTGCGAAAAATAAGCAAGGGCATCGTCTTCATCACCAACCGGCGCGTAGCCTTTCGCTGCTGGAGATTTGTAGAGCGTGACACAGTTATTGCGATACAGATAATCCTTGAACTGCGTTCGATAGGACCGGAGTTTGCTTTTGCTTGTCAGTTCATCAGGAAGGTTGGCAAACGAATAACCTTCCTCTGGATCATTTTGAAACTCAACGTGGCCAGCCAAGGCAGCACCACCGCCCCAGACATCGGGGGGAACACCTCGGTCAACAGAAACGAACCACCTCACTTCTTGCCACTGATCCAAGTCGGCCGAGGCGCGGATGAAATGCAACGTACCTTCCGCGTACAAGGCTGGACGGTAAATCAGTTTGGCTTCTTTCTCTGGTAGCCGATCTGCGCATACAAACCGTTCTTCCACCCCAGCGGGAATGATGGGCCGCTTCACCACTGGTTCAATCGGTGATGTCGAACCAGTCGCCGCCTCCAAGGTGGCGGATTTCTGCTTGGACGCTGCTTTGCGCGGTTCCATCAAGCGACTGATCTGTCCCCGAGCCAATGGACCAGCCAAGAAAGACATCGCCCAACGGGTCTGAAAGATGGTTGTGAATCCATCATGCACGTTGTTCATCAGAAAGACGCGTTTTCCCAACCCGGCCAAGATCTTTTCCATCTTCCCGCGATCAAACGGCTGACCAACCTGATTGGATGCACCTTCCAATCCCTCGAGGACCCTCGCTTTGTCTCGCTCCGTTTGCAAACGCCCCAGAAACCAGGTTCCGATATTGGACAACCCCTTGTAGTCGAGATCAACGGGATTCTGCGTCGCCAAGGTAATGCCCAATCCAAATGCTCGCGCCTGTTTGAGCAGCGTTAACATCGGCGGTTTGCTGGGAGGGTTTTTGACTGGCGGAAAGTACCCCGCCACTTCGTCCATATAAAACATCGCTCGCAACGAACTGGTACCCCGCTGGGTTCTCACCCATGCCAATATTTCGTTCAGCAAAATGGTGACAAAAAACATCCGTTCCTTGTCATCCAGGTGAGCGATCGACAGGATCGAAATCCGAGGCTTTCCTTCCGGCGTGTAAAGCAATTTCTTGACCGACAATGGCTCCCCTTCTAACCACGTCGCAAAAGCTGGCGAAGCAAGCAGGTTGTTCAATCGCATCGCCAATTTACCGCGATCTTCTGGCGACATGAATGAGTCAACATCGACGACACCAACACGTTTCAGCGGCGGGCGTTGAATCAATCGAATCAACTGTCCGATTTCGACATTTTTTCCCTCAACCCATTGGTGCCGCAGAACAGACGAAATCAAAATATGCTCTGGCGACGTCATGGGATCGGCATTGATTCCCATCAAGGTCAACAAACCACTGACGGCACCGGTCACACGATCACCGATCAATTCGTTGTCGTGGCGAGTCTCCTCCGCAGGAGCATCAAAGTTTTTAAGAACGGTTAGCGGCAAACCGATGTTGCTACCCGGGGTGTAAATCGCAACATCTGCCGCATCTCGAAGCTTGGCAATCCGCTCAGGACTCTGTCCCCAGGACGCGAGCCCTTCCCGCCACGCATCAGCTTTCTCTGCAGCGAGTTGATCCAGCGAGACCCCTTTGCGATTGGCTTCACCCTCATCTAGCCACGGCTTGAAATCCGTCGGCTGCAAATCGGGGAAGGTCAACAACAAATTCGCCAAATCTCCTTTTGGATCAACGCAAATGGCGGGGATCCCATCAATCGCGGCCTCTTCCAACAACGAAATGCAAAGCCCGGTTTTGCCGCTGCCCGTCATTCCAACACACATCGCATGCGTGCAAAGATCCTTTGCGTCGTACATCAACAATTCGTCACGAAGTTCGCTCTGCTCCAAGTCGTACTGACGACCAAGATAAAAAGATGCGAGTTTTTCGAAGACTTCCGAAGAGGGGATCGACATAACCATTGCCGGCAGAAAAGGATGGCGTTACTCAGGGCCTCGGCGCCCACGTCAGGAGCATTATCGCGTATGTTCTAACTGATGAAACGCGGCGGCAAACCACCAGGGTCCGCGTGAACCGGTTGTTGTCTTTTTCTGATCTGAGGCTGCAGTGCTCGACCTATACGACAAAATTCAAGAAGCTTGCGAAAGAATCCGTCGCGAGTACAACACGCCCCCAAAGGTTGGTATCATCTTGGGCACCGGCTTGGGCGACTTCGTTCAAGAACTGGAAGTTGAAGCGACCATCGAGTACGGGGAGATCCCCCATTTTCCGACTTCGACGGCGACAAGCCATCGAGGACGATTGGTGTGCGGGCAACTTGCCGGCGTACCAGTTGTGGCCATGGAGGGCCGTTTTCATCTTTATGAAGGCTACCCGCTCAAACAGATCACACTGCCCGTCCGTGTGTTCAAGGAATTAGGGGTAGAACTGCTGATCATCAGTAATGCCTGCGGTGGACTGAATCCCTATTTCGAAGCGGGGGATGTCATGGTCATCGAGGATCACATCAATCTGCTTGGCGACAATCCCCTGATTGGCATCAACGACGATCGCCTGGGGCCCCGCTTCCCCGACATGTGCGAGCCGTACGACCAGCAATGGGTCAATCGAACCATCGAAATCGGCCGAGAACTGGGGATGGGATTACACAAAGGCGTCTTCGTGGCCGTCGCCGGACCAAATCTAGAAACTCGAGCCGAATATCGGTTCCTCCGGATGATTGGTGGCGATGTTGTTGGGATGAGCACCGTGCCGGAAACGATCGTTGCCGTTCATTGCGGCTTAAAAACGATCGGATTGAGCGTCGTGACCGACATGTGCCTGCCCGATGCCTTGAAACCGGCTAACGTGGAAGAAATCATTGAAACCGCAAATGAAGCTGCTCCCAAATTGATTTCGATCGTGCGAGGAATTGTGACGAATGTCTAAGCAGCACCGGTGTCGCGAAACCGCTTCCTCATCGGCCCGGCAACTGTATGCTTGATCAAGCCATCGAACTGATTCGGTCACACACCACCAAAACCCCCGCGGTAGCGATCGTGCTGGGCAGCGGACTGGGCGGTTTGGCAGATCGAATCGATGCCCAAAACGCCATTCCTTTCGAAGAAATTCCAGGGATGGCAACCACGTCCGCAGCTGGTCACCGCGGTGAGTTGATCCTTGGTCAACTTGATTCAGCTCCGGTTGTCGCGATGGCAGGTCGATTGCATCGCTACGAAGGCTGGACTCATGCGCAAGCGGTCTATCCGATCCGATTAATGGCTGCATTGGGTGCCAAACGGTTGATCGTCAGCAACGCAGCCGGAGGCGTAAATCCGCAACTGCGGGTCGGTGAAATTGTTGTGATTCGTGACCACATCAACCTGATTCCAAACTGCACCCCCTCATCAACCAAAATCAGATACCCATATCAGGGTACACCGGCCTCAACAACGACAGGTCTAGGGGGAGTAGGAAGACGGGGCAACACCTACGATGAGAGGATGCGCCAGGTCGCGATGCAAGCGGCGGTGAATGCCGGGTTCCCAGCCCGCGAGGGGACTTATTTGGCAACACTTGGACCGACTTATGAAACACGCAGCGAATACCGAATGATGCGACGCATCGGCGCTGACGTGGCAGGAATGAGCACCGTGCCCGAGGTTTTAGCCGCCAGAGAAGAAGATCTACGCATTCTTGGCATTTCAATGGTCAGCAATGTGGCAACCCCCGATATTGCAACAAAGACCGACCATCAAGAAGTGCTGGAGGCAGGGCAGGCCGCAGAGACTAAGATGGAAGCGATCGTCCGTGCGGTCGTTCGTGACGAAAATGCCAGCTAATCAATTCATTTACCCCTCGTTGCCAAATGGCCAAACCCGCCGAAGAATCCGCCGCCGCGGAAGAAAATCTGCCTCCGGCGTCGACGCCGCACCAGTTTTCGCTTCGAGATTTGACTGGGCGTGAACTCCACGACGCGATTCGTGGTGTACCCGTTTCCGAGGATGACGAAGCGCTCACAGAGGTCAAGCTGACCGGTGCCGCCGGCCAAGCCAACCAGTTAATGAATTTGGACCATCCGGTGTGGATCGAGGTTGAAGGAACACTAGGTGATTATGCCTGTGCCCTAAATTCACAGTCTGACATTCGCATCAGCGGAGCGGTTGGACATGGCGTTGCCGAGGGGATGGTCAGCGGCAAAGTTCGCGTGCGAGGCAACGCCGGGGTTGGAGGCGGCGCTGCGATGGCCGGTGGGACACTTGCCATTTACGGCTCGGCGGGTGACCGCTGCGGTGCCGGTATGTGTGGTGGTGGTATTTTCGTGCGGGGTGACGTTGGTGACGAAGCGGGCGTTGGAGCGTTGCGGGGAACGATTGTGATCGGCGGCGACTCAGGCAAAAATCTCGGCGACGCAATGAGCAACGCGACCGTTTTCATTCGAGGTCGCGCCAGTAGTTTGGCCCAAGGTGTGGCCGAGGCACCGCTCCGGAACCGTGAACTACTCCGTCTCGGCTTGCTGCTGATTAATGCATCGATCCGAGGAGAGGCCAGAGAATTTCGCAGGATTGTTCCGATAGCGATCCTGCGAGCAGAGCAATCACTCAAGGGCGAAATCAATCCTCACTGGCGCTGAGTCGGAATCATTTATGACTGATCGTTTGGACAAAATCTGCTTTCTTCCACCGCCCATTGATACACCTTGGACGGGACCACCTCCCGATCCACCAGGCGTCCAGTTCAAGCGTCGCGATGGGCGCGACGTACAAATCGATTTGCCACTCTTCTGGTTTGAACCAGCTTGGCATCATGTCGCAGCGAGGATGGCTGACCAGATCGCAGTCGCTGTCGCAGACCAAGGCGTAATTGTTTCAGCACTGAATAGTGATCTAAGCGAACCAGAACAAGAGTCCGAGTTTTGTTCACCGTTGGTTGAGGAGTCGCACCAAGAACCTAGTGACACGGAACCACCTTACGAGGGCTCATCTCACCTGGCTCGAATCTTACCCTACCGCGCAGAGCGTTACGGTTTTCAGCCCAAAGATTTGATCGGTCCTCGTGTAATCGATGTGAGATTGTCGATCGCACGTGACCCAAAAGGCCATTACGGCTATTCGCCGCGACGGATCGAACGCTGGAAGGCGACCCCGGCTGATCGTCCCTTGGCAGGTGGTGGCTGGGTCCCAGCCGCATCATTTCTGCCGGACGTCCCCTCACTGAAGCAGCTCGATGCCAAGCTTGACCAACTTCGCGACTTATCGCCTCGGTCCGCTGTGTTTGTCTCGTTCAGCTCTCATCGACTCCGAACCGACTTGCCGTCGATTCTGGAAACCAGACCCGATGGACTGATTTTGCGATTGAACGACATTCCACTGACGGGGATGCAAATCGCCGAAATCACCGTGCTGGCACGAAAAATGACCGATGAATTGGCTGGCAACGAAACCCCTTTGTGGGTTGTTCCCGGACCGATGAGTCCTGATGACGCAGTGAAGCTCCTTGCCCTTGGTGCCTCCGCCATCGCGGTCGATGATTGGTGTGCGGGGATCATTGAATCGGTCGCCCAAGCAAAGTCAGCGAGCCAAACAGCAACGGGCTATCAAGGCTATCAAGGCTATCAATCCAACCAATCTGCCATTTCTGTATTGCGACAGGTGATCGAGGAAAACCTCGCGCCTAAAGTAGAACGCTTCGAAGGTTTATGTACTTCGCTGCGAGCCATCCCAAGCGATCAACGCTTAGCCTGCCTGAGCGGAAGGTGGGCCAAGTCACTCGGCATTCCCGCACTCGCGATGCCTCGCGTGACTCACGAGCCCTAAGCACTTCAGCGAGCGATCCGCCGCTGACGCAAAAACAAGTGGCAGTCAAGTGAACATGACTGGAAACCCTCCCGTCACAAAAACGAACAGCCTCTTTTTCTATGCTTTGATGAGCCGCATTGAACCCGGCCGCCGGTTCGAAACCCGAGCGAAACAAAGGGTAATGCCACTTCCTACCTAAAACGCGACTGCGTACTCAACTCCAAGCAATGCACCTAAATCAAGGCTGTGCTCACGGCTATCGATTCGCCAATTGTACGGTCACCTCGTACCCTCCTTGGTTGTCATCCAATTGCCCAATCGCATCGTTAACACGAAACAGTACCCAACTGTATTGCTCCACTTGCAGCGTCGGATTAGCAGCGACCGAATAAATCGGAAGCGGCGGCACCGTTTCGTCCGAAGAGTTGATCGCGTTGGGCAAAACGCTGACGAGTAATTGACCAAGCGGGCGGCCACGATGGTATTGAAATGTAATCCCATCAGGCTCACTGACCCATGGTTTAGGTTGGTCAGCCAATGTAACTCGGCCGGTCGCATCTAAACGAATTGACACGCCGCCCGGAACACGAACGCCCAACGATTGCCAACCGCGGTCCGCCGCTATCTTGACTTGCAACGGCCGACCATCCCACTGCGGATCTCCAATCGACAGGCCTACCTGTTCCCGCGACCAATCGAACCCGTAGTCGAGATCGTGGCACATCACCCGCCAGCGAGCCTCGAGAATGGGCCACTGATCAGAAATACCGCGGCGAATGACTTGGTTAAACGGGCCGCCGCGGAGCTGTCCCTTTCTTGCCGCGTTCAACAAGACAGGTCGATACTGGGGATAGCGACACATCATCATCGCCGCCGCCCAGCTCCAACCGTAAGTTTCGACATCGCCAAGTAAATTGGGTTGGTAACCCAGCACCGACGCCAAAGTCGGCACCGTCTGTTGCTGGCGACTTTGGTTCATCCTCTTGAACCGGCCCCAAAAGGGAACCTCTTCACGATTCGCAGGAACGGTACTAACCGTGACCTGATCGGCCGTCCCACGATGCGTCGCCAACAATTCAGCTGTCCCCTCCTGAAACCACGTCGCACCGCCACCATCGAAATAGGCGTAGGCAAAAGCATGGACCCCCTCATGCAAAACGAGGTGCCGAGTGTAATACTCGCTCTGTTGAGCCCGCACCCAAATCTGATTCCCAAACGCGTAGCCAAACGGAAAATCAGGCACCTGGGGCGGGATGAGCCCTTCGCGGGCAAACCGCTCCACGTCTTGCATCAGGTAAGCTTGGACGTGAAAGTCCGCCGTCTCTCCGTTGACCAATCCCCAGAATTCCGACCACTGCTCGACAGCGGCATCAAAAGTGGCCACGATCGTGTCTGCCTCCATTACCGAAACTGCATCGGTAATCAACTCGATATGCTGGCCGTCACGTTTCAACAAATCCGCGCCGTGGGCCACCGAAAGCGCACCGGCAACGACGGCGGTCGTTGCGACGAACTGTATCAACCTCATTGCGATCATTTACTCAGTATAACCCGATGAAAACACTGCATCTCTACCGCCACTCACT
>JAYZAR010000437.1:0-10215 GCA_036339635.1 Planctomycetota bacterium
GTTCGTCAATCGGCGTCAATGCGACGCGAATGTGACTACTGCGTTTTTTGATCGTAAAGGCACTACCTCGAGCGCGAGGCCGAATTCGCTTGAACATCGGCCCTCCGTCGATGCAGACCTCAGTCAAAACCAACTCTTCAATTCGATGGCTTCGACCGCTGTTCTGTTCGGGCTGCTGTGCATTACCCACGGCGCTCTTGATTACTTTTTCGAGCATTCGAGCACCACGTTGCGGCTGAAACTGCAGAGCAGCCAAAGCCTCGTCGGCGTACATGCCGCGCACCAAATCCGCCAGGGGGCGAACTTTCTGAGCGCTGATACGCGCATTCTTGTGTCTTGAGTGAAAGCTTGTCATTGTGATTTCAAGAAACTACTTCTTGCCCTTTCCGCTGTGACCCTTGAATGTCCGCGTGGGAGCAAACTCGCCCAACTTGTGTCCTACCATGTCTTCAGTGACAGCCACTTTCACATGCTTGCGACCATCATGAACCATGAACGTGACGCTCACGAACTCAGGAACAATCGTGCAGGCACGGGCCCACGTCTTGATCGGCTCACTGCGCCCCGCCTCCGCCTGTTTTTGAACTTTAAAAAACAGCTTCGGATCGACAAACGGGCCTTTCTTGCTACTACGGCTCATCAGTTTCGCTTCTTTACTTACTTGTGCAGTTTCAGTTGACCGTATCGTTTACTCTTGCGACGACGAACGATCGCACTGTTGCTTGGTTTACGTTTCTGACGGGTTGCTCCGCCCTTGGCGCTTTTGCCGGTTGGGCTGACAGGGTGCCGACCCCCTTTAGTTCGGCCTTCACCACCACCGTGCGGATGATCGATCGGGTTCATCGCCGTACCGCGAACATGAGGACGACGACCGAGCCAACGTGCCCGCCCCGCTTTCCCCAATCGAACGTTCATGTGTTCGCTGTTCCCAACTTGCCCGATCGTTGCTCGGCAATTGCTCGAAACACGTCGGACTTCACCACTAGGCAAAGCCAATTGAGCCCAATCCGCTTCGCGTGCCATTAGCGTTGCTTGGGTTCCGGCCGATCTGCATAAAACGGCACCACGGCCAGCGCGAAGTTCGATGCAACAAACAGTTGTTCCCAGTGGAATGTTCTTGAGCGGCAGGCAGTTGCCACGAACGGGGGCCGCATCGGGGCCGTTTTCGACCTTGTCACCTGCTTTTAAACCAGTCGGTGCAATGACGTAATGCTTTTCGCCGTCGCTATATTTCAAAAGTGCAATCCGCGCCGTTCGGTTGGGATCGTACTGCACAGAGTCGACGGTTGCTTCTATCCCTTCCTTCGCACGACGAAAATCAACGACCCGGTATTTTTGCTTGTGTCCGCCGCCCCGGTGACGGGCGGTAATCTTGCCTTGATTGTTGCGACCACCGGTTTTACGCTTTGGCCGCAGCAATGACTTCTCAACGGTATAACCGGGAGTCAGTTCGGCAAAGTCGCTGACCGACGCGTTACGTCGCCCAGCGCTGGTCGGCTTGTAGACTCGAATGCCCATGAGTGTTTGCTGATTATCAGGTCGGTTGGATCGTGGTCGGTCGTTGAATTTTGGTCGTCGGTGGATCGCTGTCAGCCAATTTCCTGGCCAGCTTTTCACAATAGAGCGTTTAGCGGTCCAAGGATTTGGCCATCAATGTCCTAGAAGAAATCAATCCGATGATCTTCGTGGAGTTGTACAATCGCTTTCTTCCAATCGGAAGTTCTGCCGTAGCGAAACTTGTAGCGACGCAATTTACCTTTCCGGGTCTGCGTTCGCACCTTTGTTACCTTGACATCAAACAGCTGCTCAACTGCCTTCTTGACATCATGTTTAGTCGCGTCGCGATGAATCTCGAACGCGTACTGATTGTTCCGGGAAGCTCGGTGAACCCCTTTTTCAGTCACCAAAGGCCGCAGCAGAATCTGATGCGGTTCCAGCTGGATGCTGGCTTTTGGTTCAGGTGGTTGAATGCGTGTCATCGAATTGCAATTTGCCAGTTTCGGTTTCAGTAAATGATGCCGCGAGGGAACTAGACTTCCGTGGTTGATGGCAGGTTAAAACTACCATCTTTGATTTTGTCCAAGGCATCTTTCGTAATCAGCATTCGGCGAGGCTTGAGCACCGAAAGGGCGTTCAATTCGCGAACGGGTTGAACGGTCACGCCGGTCAGATTGCGACCGCTTTTGTAAACGACCACATCTTGGTCGGCGGTGGCGACCAATGTTGACTTCCCGTCCAGGCCGAGTGCCTTCAGAGCAGAAGCCATCTTGCCGGTTTTGGGTTCTTCCAAACCAAACGTGTCGATCACGACGGTCTCGCCATCATCAATCTTGGATCGGATTGCCATCCGCGTCGCCAGACGGATCGCTTTCTTGTTGAGTCGGTAACTGTAGTCGCGCGGCTTGACCGTTCTCGCGACGCCGCCACCGCGCCGAACGTTCGTTCGCTTGCTGCCGGCTCGTGCGTGCCCCGTTCCCTTTTGGCGGTAAAGTTTCTTATTAGTTCCCGAGACTTCGCCGCGGGTCTTTGTGTTGTGTGAACCCTGCCGCTTGTTGGCCTGGTACATCACAACGGCATCGTGCAACAACTGCTTATTAATTCGATCGGCAATTTGCTCGGTGTCGATTTCGTACTTTCCGACTTCACTGCCGGATACGTCATAAACTGGTAACGTTGCCATGATTTCCTAGCCCACCTTGTTCGTTTCGCGGACAGAGACGAAACCACCGTTGGGGCCAGGGACTGCGCCCCGAACGAGTAGCAGGTTGTTTTCCGCGTCAAAACGTACCAATTCCAAGTTCCGCGAAGTTGTCTTCGCGTTGCCGTACTGACCCGCCATTCGACGCCCTTTAAACAGACGACTTGGCGAAGCACTGCAACCCGTGCCCCCGGCGTGGCGGTGCACTTTTTTGACACCGTGCGTGGCGCGTTGTCCGGAGAAATTGTGTCGTTTCATGACACCGGAAAAGCCACGCCCCTTGCTCGTTCCGGTCACGTCCACCCGCTTAATGTCGGCGAACTGATCGACCGTCACCGTTGCGCCAACTTCAAGCTCGGTGGGACCGCGGAATTCACGAATGAAACGTTGCGGCTCACAATCCGCCTTGGCGACCAACTCGATTCCTGCGGCGGACCGATTCTTTGCTCTCTTGCTTTCTAGCTTCGCGACATGCCCCCGCTCGCTGCGACTGGCCAAACGACGCGGCTTGTCCTCAAAACCCAACTGCACGGCTTGATAGCCATCTCGCTCTTCGCTGCGGACCTGCAGCACATGACAGGGACCAGCCTGAATTACCGTCACGGGGACGACCCGTCCGTCTTCCAAGTAGATCTGCGTCATCCCGACTTTCCGGCCGAGGATTGATGGTGACATAACTCTCATCTCACCTCGTCAACGCGAGGTGCCTGTCATTCGTGTTGGATTCCGAGTTCGCCTGGCCGAACCGCCGTTCAAAACGTCTGCCGAGATCATCATGGAGCAATCGCTCACCAGTGACACTCTTGACGCTCTGCACCGAGGTTATCGACCGGACTTCCGTTCGATAGGAGAACCGTTGGTTATCGATGCCGGTTGAATGCGATGTCGATAAATCAGATGAAGGACATGCCTTCACCCCATCGCGATTACCTGGCTGACGCTTTGATCTTGATGTCAACGCCGGCAGGCAAGCTCAATTTGTTCAACGCCTCAATCGTCTTGGCCGTAGCCTGGACAATATCAATTAATCGTTTGTGTGTCCGAATCTCGTATTGCTGACGGGATTTCTTATTCACAAAGGGACCTGACAAAACGGTGTACCGCTCAACTCGCGTTGGCAACGGGATTGGCCCGTGCACTTCGCTGTGGGTTCGCTTTACCGTGTCCACAATCTCTTGGGCACTCTGATCGAGAACTGAGTGGTCGTACGCTTCCATACGAATCCGAATGACTTCGTTAGTTCCAGCCGACACTGATGGATGACCAAGTAGAGAGGGGGCAATTAGTTAGTCCATTAACGTTTCAGCATTGGCTGGTGTTCACATCACCAGTAGAATGCGTCAACCGCTGATCGCACACGTACCGAAGCCGTAGTGCGAGGGCCAGAATTTACGGGTCAAATCAAACCCCGTCAACGGCTCTTAAAGAAACAATCAACAATTTCTTCACTACTTTTTTGCTTGTGAGCGACGAATTGCCCCAGATGGCCGGTCCGGACCCCAGTGAGGCCTCTCCGGTGGTTGAACCGGGGAAGCCTGGGGGGAACAGGGCGGTGAGGCCGGGGTTTGTGCGGGCTGTTGCCCTCTTGTTGGCTGTGGGGCCGGCCTCGGGCTTGATTGTCGCAAGCTGTTTACAGCCCGATAGTCGTGGGCTGGGGACTCACCAGCAGCTCGGATTGCCGCCCTGTTCTATGCGGATGATGTTCGGGATTCGCTGTCCAGGCTGTGGGATGACAACTTCTTGGGCTTATTTTACCCGCGGCAAATGGCATGCCAGTGCTCAGGCAAATGTTGCGGGGTTTTTGCTGGCTTGGTTTTCGTTGGCGGTGACGGTCATTGCCGTGCGAAGCGTCGTTACCGGGTGTCCGCCCTCCATTCGAAACCAGCAGCGCGTTACCCTCGGCGGAGTTGCCATCATGGTTGTCGCGTTTTTGAATTGGGCCTGGTATCTGATGGCGTAAAATTGCCTAGTTGGCCGGTTGCTGGGGAACACGCGTTGGCTGTGGAGCTTGCGTTTGCTATCGGGAAATGTTGCTTTGAACAGATCTTCGTGTCGCTCCGTGTCGAGTCGATTTGCGAAGATGGCCGAAAGGCAAGCGTCGGACTGTCGTCGAAAAGTGAGGTTCAACACACCAGCAATGTTTTAAACGCAGACTCTGCTTAAAACGCAGCGTCCCCCTAGAACGCAGCTCTTACAAGACAAACCCTGTCAAAAGAAACCATTTGGTTTATGAGACCGAAGTTTATCCGGTCCGACTCGATCGCTTCTTGGGGCTAAGCTTCCCAAGGTCAGGCTCTCCCCAGGCCAGCCACCGCTCTCTCGGATCGGCAGTTGCTATCACGGATCTTGCACAGCCTTGCCAGGTACCGGACCTGTTTTGGAATTCTCAGTTCCATTGACCGGATTTTTTTGGCCCGTCGGCGTTTTCGCATTTTATCAGGGGTTCACGGTCGTGCGTTTGCGGCACTGGTGATTATCTCGCGATTGCGCTGTCGAGGGCGAGTCGATCGGTGAAATCGTAGGCGTGAAAGGTGCGTCCAATTTCCTCGGAAAGCATGCTGAAGTAGAGCTTCCGGAACTTTGCTTCGGTGGTTTCACTGGTGTACTGCCCGGCAACCGTGGGGTAAGTGAAATCGTCCAGGTTCCGGGTGTACTCGACCGTACCGCTGGCAACGTCAACCACGTGAACGGTGACATCGGCTCGGCCGCGATAGAGGGTCGCCCCGTCCCGAAGTCTTAGGTTGTCAAGTTCGATCCCGACCACCTTGTCGGCCCCGACAGCCATTCCAATTTCAGCAAAATCGACCGAGTCCCAGCCGTTAACATCACGGTAGCGATCGATCTTATCCTCTCTCACCAAACGGATTTCATCGACTTCTTTTGTGAGGATGGCACTGACCCGTCGTCCCAGGTCTTTATTCGCCGAGTCGTTGGAGTACTGGCTGCCGTCGCTAAGGGTTACCACTGCAACGGTCTGTTCTTCCAGTCCCTCGTACTCCGCCGGAATCATGTCTGCTCCCATCGCGTGCATCAAGTTTGATGCGAGTCCCAGGCATCCCGATTGCACGATCGCGGTGAAAGCAATGAATCCGCAACAGATCGCTGGTGCAAGTGTTTTGGTGAGCGAGTAGGGCTTGCTATGGTGCGCGTGCATCGGTTCCGTTCCGAAAGGGGAGTCTCCATTCACTGACAGCTTGATACAAAGTTTCCCCGGCAGCCTGCTATGCCAATTTTGCCTGCGATGTCATTTTTTAAGTCTGAATAATCCTTCTTCACCTAGTCAGGTTGTCCGCTAACCCATTGGAAACCCATTGACCTGCAATTCGCCATCGATCCAACGCAGTTCCACGGTATTTGGCTCTTTCCAGCACGGATCCTCAGCCTTGTAGCGGTTTGTCAAAAAATGGATCTGTTGGTTGGTCGATCCGATCCAGCGGCGTTTCCGGTCGGGATGCTGGTTCAGAAAGGGGCCGTCCACTAACAGGTCTGTTTGTTCCAGGAGTCTCTTGACATTCGGATCTCGGCGATTGTGAAGCTCTGCCAAGGTGAATCCGCTGAATGCCATCACGCTGAATCCGCGTTGCTGCGCGTGCTCGGCAAGTTGGGCTGCAGCGGCCGCTTGTGCGAACGGTTCGCCGCCGAGCAGCGTGATCCCTTCAATTCCCCGCTCGGCGGCGATCCCGAGTTTTACCCCTAATTCGTCGACTTTATGCGGTGTCCCCCCTGCCATTGGAAGCATTTCCGGGTTGCAGCAGCCAGGGCATCGGAGAGGGCATCCTTGCAGCCAGATTGCCATCCTTAGGCCCGGCCCCTCGGCACGGGTTGCGATCACGATCTGGGCGACATTCAGAATTGGCAAGCGGTTTTTCTCGCTGGTCGGTTTTGGCAGACGTGGTAAAAGCGACCTCAGTGAAGCGAATCGATCTTCTAGTTGGCCCGCGGCAGGCTACGCCTACTGGCAGGCATTTCATCTGCCTTTTGCTGGCCTTCAGACTTCCTAGTTCAAGCCAGGTTTTTTGTTGAAACCCGCCTTCCTGTAGGAACCTGCCTGCTTGTTGAAATAGAGTCAGCCATCACGGGGCAGTGTTAAAACCGACGGCGTTTCTAAGTCGAGTCACAGTCGTTCGGAGATTTCTTTACTCTCGCGATCGAACTGGAACACTTGCTTCTGCTTCGGATCCGCCACGTAAACCGATTTCTCGTCAACGGCAATCCCGACCGGACCGATCAAGGGTTCGCCCTCATGCCATTTCTCGGTTTTTCCGTCAGCGGTGAATTTCCAGATCGTCTTGCCATAGCCGTCGGTGACGTAACCGTGGTCGCCCGCCCACGCCAGTCCGTTGGGGTATTGGTAGGGACGGCCGGTGATCACATCTTCGACCTTGTTCGATTCGACGTTGATTTTCTTAATCGCCGCGTCATCGGGGGTAACTGCCCAGAGATTTCCCTCGCCGTCGAAAGCGAGTCCACGTGCGTTCACCCGCGCGACCAACTCTGGCTTGCCGCCTTCGATTGGCATCCGAAAAGTGGCTCGTTTTTCGGCATCGCCGATGTAGACGGTCTTCCCATCGGGGGCGACCGCCATCGCCATAGGGATGCCAAGATAGCCATTGGTCAGTGGCTTCGGTTCCGCATCCGTCGTGACCAGGTAGATCTCGCGTGTGGCAGAATCTCCCACCAACGCAGTGCCGTCGGTCAGTGCGACGATGCAGCGAGGGCGATTCATCGGTTTGCGAAGCAGTTTCGAACCTGCTGCCATTAATGTTCGCTCTTGCTCAGCCAGCCACACGCCCGGCAAATCAAGGTCGACCACCATCAGCTTGGGGCCTACGACCGCAACGGCCAGCGGGTACTGCGGTTCCGAATCGGCGTTTGCTGCCGTGGATTCTTGGGCTTGGGTGTTGGGTGGCACGGCCAAGAGTGCCGCGGCCATTAATCCGGCCCAAGCGTGCGATTGCCATTTCTGTTTCACGAATCCGTCACCTGTAAAAAAGTATCGATTAGGCAAAGTTTACTGGTTTTGCGGGTCAGGAGGGTCCGATTTAAGGAAACGGATCTCCGGGGATGCCCCATTGAGAGCTTCTCGAACGCGGTTTTGCAAAGTAACGCCATGATAACGTCCCATCAGTCTTTCCGAACGGCCTCGGTTGCGACTCTTTTAGCAGCCGGGATGGTTTTTCAAATCATCACGGTCCATGCGGATTCCCCATCACAGCAGGCGGCAGTGGCCCGGGATGGGGGCAACCGCCAAGTTGCCGTTAATCACCTTCGTCCCGAAGAGGCCAAGCAGCCGGCACAACGCCAAAGTGTTATCGCCCAAGCCGTCACCGGCGAGTTGATTGATGAATTGCCGCAACCTCCACTTGACGGTTCTCTGGTTCAAGTGGCGGAGGTCGATCACATCCAGTACGCAGCTCCCTGCGGTCCGGTTTGTGATTGCGGCGATTGTATGACCGAAGTGGTTTGCGGCGTCGAACGGATACCTTGGGCAGGCCGCGGATTCGAAATCGGTTGCGGTATTGGATCCCTCCTTGACGACATTGATTCTTGGAGCGGCAGTCAATGCTGCGACGAAGGATGCGACCAATGCTGTGACGGCATTGGTATTCTGAACGAGGGATTTGGGATTGATCAAATCGTGGTTGACGACCCTGCTTGCGGAAGGGATGGCTTGGATGTTTGCGACTGTGGTGCCTGCTCTAGCTGCGAAGTCGATTGCATCCCGTTGTTTCTGCCGATGCTGCGAGTACAGTGGCACCGCTTCGATTTCTTTGCCGGGCACCAAGGATTCAAAGGGCCGCTCAACTTTGCCAACACGGCTGCGAATGAACGAAACGGTTCGGGAAGCTTCGGTTTCTATCAAGGCTTCAACCACGGGCGGTCGCTCAAGCAATGGTGTCGTGGTTGGGATATGGCAACGCAGTTTGGTGTTCGAACCACGCAAAGCAATCTGTCGGGCGCTGAATTTACAGACGATCGACGCAACCAGGTGTTTGTCACCGCTGGTTTCTTTCGTCGAGTCGATTACGGGCTGCAGTACGGCTTGGTCGTCGACTACCTCAATCAGGATTGGTACTTCAACGGTAACTTGACGCAATTGCGAGGTGAGTTGAGTTGGCGTTGTCAGAACAATTGTCACATCGGTGGTTTTCAATTCATGAGCTCACTGAGCAGCGATACTTCAGCAACGACGGTACGTGACCAAGCGAACGCCGTGTTCAACTCGAACGTGTCCTACGAGTCGACCGACCAGTACCGTTTCTTTTATCGCCGTTTGTTAAAACACAACGGTCAGTGGAGTGCCTTCGCCGGTTGGACGAATCAAAACGATACGCTGTTGGGGTCTGATTTCTCTTTGCCAATCATGCGGCGACTCGCATTGGCCGGCGGCGCGACTTATCAGGTCCCCAGTGAGGGCACCAGTAGCGGCGGCAACGAGCAAGAGGGTTGGAATTTGGCGCTCGGGGTTGTCTTTCGCCCCGGTGGCCACAACGGTGCCGGACGTTACGGTCGTCCACTGTTTGATGTGGCTGACAACGGGACGTTTTTGGTCGATCGAAAATAAGTTCGATTACGAAGCGGGTCACGACTCGTTGACCCGCCTGCTACCACTCACCGTCGCGTTTGAAACGCTCCTTTGCTGCCTGGCCAAATTTGGTTCCGGCAGCTTTGAGGTTGTCGACAATTTGATCGTGTGTCAATCCGCACGATTCTCGGGCGGCGGTGATGACGGTCTCGCATTCATTACTGTCCATGAAAATCGCTGCCTCGAGTAACTTAGGTTCCTCTTCCGCGGTGACTGCCAAGAAGCCATGTTTGTCGGCGTGGATTAGTTGGCCGGGCGAGATGCGTTGTCCGAATACCTCTATTTCGCAATTCCAGCGGACCGGACAAACGTGCGCGTGGCCGACGCACAGGCGGCGGGCGATCGCTTTGAAGCCGGCGTTTGTCATCTCGTCCACGTCGCGAATCGCGCCATCGGTGATGGTGCCAACGCAGCCCTGTGCACGATGCATGTTGCTGTTGACTTCGCCCCAGAATGAGCCGATGACGCGTGGCTTGTCCAGGTCCTGGACCACCACGATTTTTGGAAAAGGCAGGCTGGCGACATACCGCCGGTACGCTTCGTTGGCCGTCGCGACTTTGCGATGGTTCGGGTTGCTAGGTTCGACAACGACCGTCACCGCATAACCAACCATCGGACCCATCTGCGGCATGAAATCGCATGTCTCTTCAATGTTGAATCCGTCATTCGCGTTGTCCCGGTGTGTGATCTGTTCCCACCCGTTGTAGATCGTTGGGGTATTCCAGCGTTTCAGCTTGAGCAGGTCAGAGTAGGGAAGCATGGCAGTGGTTCGTCTTCTCGATTTTGGAGTTGGCGGGCTGGTGCCGAAGTCTTTCGATGCTCCAGCGTCTTGGTCGAAGGGTCAGCGTCTTGGTCGAAGGGTCAGCGTCTTGGTCGAAGGGTCAGCGTCTTGGTCGAAGGGTCTGTGTCTTGGTCTTGGGGGCGTGTCTTC